>JBJMXE010000011.1:0-10422 GCA_045809745.1 Chthoniobacterales bacterium
CAACCGTTCGGCGCATTCTTGAGCCATGACGCGAAGGTTCGGGCTGAACTCCGCACCGTCGGTCCCCATATTTTTTAACGCGGTGTTTTTCTGCTTTGCGAATTCGTCAGCATCGGTGCGCGTCTCGAAAAATTTTCGCATGCGCTTCCGTTGTCCGTCTTCGCGGCAGTGGAAGTTCACCACGAACCTCAAGTGTGGGCGGTTCTTGTCTGAGTAGACCTTGGTTTTGATGCGCTCGGATTTTCTTTTCTTCTTCGAGTAGTCGTTGCCGTTGGACGATGGCAACGACTGCGGTTCGATCGTGTCAGATTGAGCCGAGATGCGCTTTGTCATGGCCTATCTGTTGCCAGTGCGTTGCCATAAACACAAGGAAAAATGCGTTAAAATGGGTTTTTATATGGTCAAATGAGTATGTCGCAAAAAGGGTCTTTTTTAGATGGATTTACGAGGGAAGTAGCCCTTTGCAGAGGGTGCGCGCCCGGAGTGACTCGAACACTCGACCTACGGATTAGAAATCCGTTGCTCTATCCGGCTGAGCTACGGGCGCCTTTCGTGCCAAACACGTCGCTACTGAATAGTGACTGGTGAATGGTGATTAGTAAAGCCGCCTAGGAGAGGTGAAGTTCTGTTGAAGCTCCGGACTTTAGCGATTTGAGGCATCACCTGGTCCCGGCCCCCTCAACGATTCCGATATCGCCAGAATGTCCGCCGTTAGGACTTCAGAAACGGTTCATAGTTAAGTCTTCAGGATCCGAGGACCTGATTTTGAATTGCTTCAAAGATTGCGCCAAGCAAACTGTAGATGCGTCGGACCTGGCGTCGCCCACGCGGCGGGATTATTACTTCACGGAGACTCTGAATTTACCACCACCGCGGTTACTAAGCCGTTGATACGATCTACCAAGTTGGCTGGTTTCTGGTGACACTGTATCCGCGGTGAAATCTCCGATGAGGAAAAGAAAGCCAACAAAGAGCGGGAAGAAAACGAGTAACCGGGTGAATCATCCCGGTAGCCAACTGATCACGGCCGGTATCTGCGTTTTCCTGGTGGCGATCGTTTGGATGAGCTTCAGCGGCGCACTTGGCAGCGACTTCGTAAATTTCGATGACAATCACTACGTGTATGGAGCTCCTCACGTGGCAGGTGGCCTAACACCTGGTGCGATCGGATGGGCCTTTACTCACGTTCACGCTGCCAACTGGCATCCGCTGACCACCATTTCACACATGCTGGATTGCGAGATCTATGGCTTGCAGCCGTGGGGACATCACCTGAGCAATATTTTGCTTCAAGCCGCGGCGGCGATCCTTTTGTTCCTCGCTCTTCGAAAGCTTACCCTCTCTCTTTGGCCAAGCGCATTTGTCGCCACCATTTTCGCGGTCCATCCGTTAAGAGTTGAATCGGTGGCATGGATTTCGGAACGCAAGGACGTTCTGAGCGGGGTATTCTTCATGCTGACGCTGCTGGCTTACGCTCGTTATGCGCGTAGTGCGCGATTTTCGCTCGGCCGCTACCTGACCGTTATCGTTTTCTTTGCTCTCGGGCTCTTGTGCAAGCCGACGCTGGTGTCTTTGCCTTTTGTTCTGTTGCTCCTCGATTATTGGCCGTTGCAACGGATGCAAAGCGTGAACCCGGAAGACCCAAAGGCGAAGAACAAATCGCAAAGGAGCCAGCCGACGAGTTCGATTTTGCGGCGTTTGATCATCGAGAAGATTCCTTTTTTCGTTCTGTCGGCCATTTCCTGTGTTGTTACCTTCATCGCCCAAAAAGGCGCACTCAACGCTACCCAGAAAGTGGTTTTCCCGGAAAGGCTCGCCAACGCTGTTATCTCTTACGTTGCTTACCTCGCTCAAACGATCTGGCCGGTGCACCTCGCGGTGCTATACCCTTTTCGTGAACACGACTTCACCATCTGGAGAATAGTTTTTGCGCTCTTACTCCTCTCGCTCATTTTGATTGTCGTTTGGATTTATCGAAAACCATTCCCGTTTCTCCTGGTCGGATGGTTTTGGTTTCTTGGCGCATTGGTTCCCATGAGTGGGATCATTCAGGTTGGATGGCAGTCACGAGCCGATCGCTACACCTATCTGCCGCAAATTGGACTGTTGCTGGCTATCACATGGGGAGTCACCGAGTTAATCAAGAAAATGCCACAGCACCGACGACTCGTAGCGGTTGGCGTTGCCGTCATCACCCTATCCCTGGTCCTGCGAACCCGCGCCCAGACGTCAATCTGGAAAAACAGTGTAACTTTGTGGCAAAATGCGGTCGAGAATACGCCTAACAATTACGTCGCGTACAACAATCTGGGCGAGGCGCTGGTAGCAGAAGAGAAATTTGACCGAGCCGCGACCGCTTTTGAAAAGGCGATTCAAATTAACGGGTCAATGCGGCAGGCCGAATACAATCTGGGTAACGTGTTTGTGCGGCAACACAATTTGCCGGACGCTATCGCTCACTATCAGCGGGCGCTGCAAATCAAGCTAGATTATGCTGAAGCGGAGTGCAACCTGTGTAACGCCTTGCTTCAAAGCGGAGAACCGTCCTTAGCCATCTATCATTGCGAGAAAGCGGTAGCGCTCAAACCTGATTCCTTCGAGGTGCAGATAAATCTGGCGAACGCCTTCTTAACGGCTGGAGAAACAAGTCAAGCGCGCGAGCATTACCGAAAGGCTGTTGTCATCAACTCTGATTCGGCAGAGATGCAGTGCCTTTTAGGCGACGGTCTCGCTAGCACCGGCGACGTTAGCGGCGCTATTTCCTGCTACCAGAGTGCTGCACGCCTCGAGCCTCGGAATGCAAAGGTTCATAATGACGTGGGCCTTGCTTTGGCAAAGCTGGGTAAGACTCCCGAAGCCGTGGCGGAGTTGCAGCAAGCGCTGCAAATCGATCCGGATTACGCTGAGGCCGAGTACAATATCGGATCGTTGCTTGCCCGGCTTGGCCGGAAACAGGAGGCGGCAACGCACCTGGTGGCAGCACTGCGTCTGAAGCCAGACTACGTCGACGCGAAAGAACAATTGCGCGAATTAGGTCTGCCGTCGTTGCCCTAGCTTCGCGAACATTGTGTAAGCCGTCCTCCCTGGAGGATCATCTGCAATGCGGTATTTCTGCATAGCAAGCTGGCAACGTGATTGAGACGCACGAGCGGAAGGCGATTTTCTGAAAGAGCGGTAGCGTGGCGATAACAAGTTATCGCACTGGCCTCTGCCATTTCCATTTGTGCGCATCGTTGTAGTCCTGCAACCAACTGGTGTAGAGCGGGTCTTCTTCCCATGCCGAGTTGTTGTCCAGTGGCTTGCCGTCGGGGGATCTTTGCACAAATGGGTTCCAAACCCGGCGATTGGGTATGTCCTTGTTCAGTGGACACCAGAATAATTCGCCGGCGTTACGCCAGGCATCCATAATGATGCCGTCCTTAAAAGGCTGATTGCGTGCTGTGACTACCAGACAATTGTTCTCAGCCGAGGTTTTTGCATAAGCAGAGCCCCAGTGAAGGACCAGCGTCTTGAGCCTTAGCTCCTTCAGCCGTTCCCCGATGTCATGCGTGTAATCGCTGCAATAGCCGCGTTGTCGCTTGCCCGTGTTGATCAGAAAGTTCTGAAACCCTGCGAACCAGACAACGCCGTATTCGCGGGCAAGGCTTCGCGCGGTGGTGTGCGCCGTCACCGAGACGCGCTCGGCCTCGACTGGATCTACGCTTGGGGCGAGCGCCACAAGCGCGTCGCGTAACTTCTTGATTGAACCTTCGTCTGTCGCCCAAGCCGCGTTTATCCAAAGGCTAAATGCCAATATGAAAACAACCGGTCGGGTCATGTTAGGAATGCTCGGAAAGTTAACGACCAATTATATCAGAATCACAGATGTTTCAACGCGCAAAGGACTGCGCGTTCCTGGCGTGAGATCAATGCGATGGTGAACAGTGATCGGTGATTAGCGATTCGAAAATGGAATCGCAGGCGCAGGCAGGTGATCGGCCACACTTTCCAAATCCGCGGTTTCGTTGGCGACTCGCCAAATAAGCGGCGGTGAGTTCAAGATTGCGCGTGAGGTTCGCTCCCAACCATAATGTTCGTTATGACCCCTCGGCCAGTTGGAACGGTGACGTTTCTCTTCACCGATATGGAAGGATCGACCAGGGCGTGGGAGCAATATCCATCCGAAACCGAGGCCGCGTTAAAACAGCACGATGAAATTGTCGGAAAGCTGATCCCGGAACACCACGGCGCGATCATTCTGGAACGCGGCGAAGGCGACAGCGTGTTTGCCGTGTTTGCCCGGGCGACCGATGCGGTGGCGGCGGCTTGTGAGATTCAGAAGGATATGCGTTCCGCATCGTGGCCTTCTCAGGTGCCGATGCGGGTAAGAATGGCAATTCACACCGGCGAAGCCGGCGCGGACTATCGCGGAGCGCACGTGAATCGAGCCGCCCGAATCCGGGCGATCGCGCACGGCGAGCAGGTTCTCATTTCAAACGTCACCGCTGGCATCATTCGGGGCGCTCTCCCTAACGCGTCGTCTTTGATTGACCTTGGACGGCATCGACTGCGCGATGTCGCGGAAATGGAGCATATCTTCCAGCTGGCTCATCCTGAGCTGCGCCGGGATTTTCCGCCGGTTAAATCGCTTAGCAATTTTAGCCAGAATTTACCGGTCCAGTTGACTTCGTTCGTAGGTCGCGAACGAGAGCGTGAAACGATTCGATCGTTAGTTGCGTCGCATCGTTTGGTTACGCTGCTGGGCTCCGGTGGCTGTGGGAAAACGCGGCTGGCGGTTCAGGTAGGGTCGGATCTGGTGGAACAATTTCCGGATGGCGTTCGGTTCGTCGATCTTGCGGTTTTGAATGAGGAATCACTGGTCGCCGATGCTGTGGCGGCTGCTGTTGGCGTCAAGTTGGAGCCGGGCATTCCCACGATCGATTTGCTGACCGGACACCTGGAGGGATCCAGAACCCTGGTGATACTCGATAACTGCGAACACGTGAGGAAAGCGTGCACCGGTGTCGCCTCTATCCTGCTTCGAGCTGGAGATTCGGTTCGAATCCTGGCGACAAGCCGAACGCCGTTAGGCGTCGCGGGTGAACTCAAGTGGCGTGTGCCTTCTCTTTCCGTGCCGGACGTATCGGCCGGGATCGAGTCAGTTAGTCGCTGCGAAGCCGTTCAGCTCTTTGTTGAGCGAGCGGCGGCCGCCCGGGATGGCTTCGCGCTTTCCGAAACAAACACCGATGCAATCATTGAGATCTGCCGCGCGCTCGAAGGTGTTCCCCTTGCCATCGAGCTAGCTGCAGTTCGAACCAAAGCGCTCGCGCCCCGCGATATTCTCGATCGTTTATCTGACCGCTTTCGTTTGCTCACCGGAGGTCAGGGGCGACATCAGACCCTTCGTTCCACAATTGATTGGAGTTATGATCTGCTTTCGGACAAAGAGCGCGCGCTCTTCCGCAGGCTGTCCGTTTTCGTCGGTGGATTCGACCTGAAAGGCGCTGAGGCGATTTGGACGGATGGCGATCCTCTCGATGAAATTGAGCAGCTCGTCGAGAATTCGCTCGTTAGTGTGGAAGTATTGTCCGGCGAGCTGCTTCGTTACCGGTTACTGGAAAGCTTGCGACAGTACGGTCGCGAGAAGCTGATCGCGGCTGGGGAGGAAGAAGACGCGCGGGAACTTCATTCCCATTATTGCCTGACTTTGGCGGAGGAGGTATATCAACGACGGATCGAGGACGAGGCCGAGTCGCTCGCGATCCTGGGACGGGACCATGACGATTTTAGGGCCGCGCTGGCATGGATTAGTTCGCGTCCTGCTGACCTTCTTCGCCTGGCCTCGGCACTCGGCTGGTTCTGGCACATCCGATCATTCTATCGTGAGGGGCGGATGTGGCTGGAGAAAGCGTTGCAGCTAAGCCCGGGTGATGAGTCGCTCGAAACTGCGCGCGCATTATGGGCGCTGAGTTTGATTCTCAACTGGCAGGGCGATCTCACAGCCGCGCGTTCCATGGCGGAGCAAAGCCTGGAGCTGTGGAAAAAATCCGATGATCCGATGGAACTCGCTATAGCCGTCGAAGCCGTCGGATGGTCACAGTTTTTGGCCGGCGATTATTCTGAAGCGCTGCGATCCATGGAAGACTGCGTGGAGGCGTATCGAAAGTTCGGTTCACCCAAGTTGATCACGCGTGGCCGGGTCGCAGTCGGCCAGATTCTGGCCGCACTGGGCGATGTCGAGCGGGTCGAACCGTTGGCCCGTGAAACCCTGGCGGAAGGTCGCGCCTTCAACGAGCCGAAGTTCGTTCATTTCTCGCTTCATTATCTTGCCGACTGCGCATTGTGGAGAGGGGACGGCGCGGCGGCAGTTCAGCTTTATCGCGAGAGTTTTCAGGCCGCCCTGGATTACGGCAACTTGATGGAAGCGGCAACTGAGATGCAGGGTATGGCCATGGGCCTAATGGCGTGCGGCCGGGAACAGGAAGGATTTCGACTGTATGGCGCTTCCTGCGTCCGGTATGACGAGCTGCAAACGCACATGGTTAATGAGATCAGGTTCTGGGTTGATTTTCAGCAGCGATATTTGCCTCCCGCACGCCAGCGAATTGGCGCCGCTGCCGCCGACGAAGCCGACAAATTCGGTCGCGGAATGGGATGGGAGAACGCGGTTGCGTATGCATTCGCGGCGGCTGCCGCCTAACCGGACATTAGCGGCCATCCGCCAGTCGGACTGATGCGCCGCCTTTATTGCTCACAGCGGTCGCAATTCACCGGAAACAGGATCAGGCTTTCGGTGCCGTATCCAGGTTGTAAGCGGCGTAAAGTTTCGGTTCAGGATTGCTCGCGATGATTGCTTCGACCACGGCGCGAAACTCATCCGTTAGCCAATGCTTTCGTGTTTCCCACCATTCTTTCACTCCGGGATAGGCGAAGTAGTCGCTCATGGTTCGTTCGACCTCGTGCCACAGCGCTTTCTCCAGTGCACCGTCACGATAGTAAATGAACATGCCCTCGCAGTTTCTGGTAAACCGGCTGAAGAACGCGGTAAACCGGAGCTTATCGGGCGCGTCGAGGCCATGAAATGAGCGCACACCCTGCAGGAACAATATCGCGAACTCGCGGCTTTCCTGCGCGGATCTGACCAGCTCGCTCCACTGCGCGGTCAGGATGTTGATTCCGGCGCGTCGACGCTCCTTGTTCTGCTCGCGAATCTGAACCGCGAGATAGATTAGCGAGGGAATGACAGCAACAGCTGCGACCATTTGTCCGATCGCGGAAAGCATCTCCCAGTTCATGATGGCGACTTTAACCTAACGAAAGGTAGAACGAACTCCGTCACCGCTCGCGCCAGACCGTCTTCGGACTCCACGCGCCGTACCAACGATGGGCATACATCGGGTCCATCTCGTGGGCGGCGAAGAAGTCCGGATCGAGGTGTCGCTGAGCGCAAAGTTTTCGATATCGGTCGTATTCGGCTTTCGCCCCAACGTAAGCGATGCCGGCTTTCTCATCTTTGTACACATAGATGACCGTTCCGTGCACATGCGCCCGCTCGATCTTGTAGGCAGGTAATCCGGCGTAGATTTGTTTCTGTCGCGGTGTTTTCGGAGTGAGCACGCGGAACCGCGCCGTTGCTAATAATGATTTGGTTTCGTTGAATTGGGCGTCGACGCGACTCGCCATCGACATCGCTACGACAGCAATCGTCAGAGCGAGCAGAGTGGGTGATGTAGATGAAGGTCGATTCATAATGTTGTTTTCTTATCGCCGGGAGGCAGACGGATTGACGGAATAACAGGCGTTCATCGGAAGAGCACGATGGCGAGGACTTGCGCGGAAAGAATCCGCAGGAGGGTTGTTAACGGGTAGACCGTCGCGTAGGCGACGTTAGGCGCATCCGAACCCGACATATTCGCGGCAAAAGAAAGTCCGGGTGGATTCGTCATGCTTCCGGCAAACAGTCCGCTCAGATCCATGAAGTTCATCTTCCAAACTGCCCGCGCGAAGAAGCCAATAAGCAGAAGCGGAACGACGGTGACGCAAAGACCGACGAGGAGCCATCGGAGGCCGATTGCGCTGAACGCGGTGGCAAAGAATCTGGCGCCGGCACTCAGCCCAACTGCCGCGAAGAAAAGCGCGATGCCGAACTCGCGGAATGCCAGGTTGGTATTGATGGGCATGTGCCAGACTTGTCTGCCAATCCGACCGATTCGGCCGAGGATGAGGGCGACGATCAGCGGCCCGCCGGCGAGGCTGAGACGAACCGGTTGGGGCAGACCCGGTATAGCCATCGGCAGAGTCCCAAGCGCCACACCCAAAACAATGCCGATGAAAAACGGGACGAACTGGGTCTGATTGAGATCTTTTAATGAATTGCCCAGAGCTTCCGCGGCTTTATCGAGATCAACCGAATGACCGACGATCTGTAATTGATCGCCGAATTGCAATCGCAGACCGGGCACCGCCGACATTTCGATGTCGGCTCGCGTGACGCGGGTGACGGCGACCCCGAACCGCGCGTCCAGATCCAAGTCGCCCACGGTTTTTCCGAGCACGTTGCGTTCGGTCACGAAGATTCGCCGAAAAGTAATGTTAGTTTCGGCCAGGACCAGATCTTCATCACTATGACCGCCAACGATTCGCTCAAATTGCTCGAGTCCTTCACTCGTCCCAATGACGGCCAGTCGGTTCTGACAATGAATAATCGTACTGTCAGTGGCGGTGACGGTGGTATCGCCATCGCGCACGCGTGAGATCGTGACTTGGGATTCAATTCGGCCCGGGATTTGATCCAAATGCAATCCTTCCAGCTGTGGATTGGTGACGACGAGAGTGCGACGTTCCAGCGGTTTCGCATGGCCCAAACTCCGGGCAGCGAATTCTTCAGCTTCGCGGATCGGATTGATACGAAAAACGGCCTTAAGGAGCAAAACGGAGGCAATGCTACCGATGATTGCGGCGGGATAACTGACGGCGCAAGCGAGCGCCGGTAGATCGAGCTGGTCCGGTCTCACTCCGGAAAGAGTGGTGAGCGTCTGGGTGGCTGCGCCCAATGCAGGAATATTGATGGATGCGCCGGCGAACACGCCGAGCACCGCAGCCCGGTCGAACCCACAAATTAGCCCGAGCATCGGCGCCATGATCGCTCCGAGGATGACCACAGTCAGGGCCAGCAGATTCAGTCTGACTCCCTGTTGGCGCAGAGCTGCGAAAAACCCCGGGCCGAGTTGCAGTCCCATCGTGAACACGAAGAGAATCAGTCCGAATTCCTTCACGAAATCGAGCGTGCGATTGTCCACGGGATTTCCGAAGTGCCCGATGATGATTCCGGCAAAAAGAACGCCGGCCGTGCCGAGAGTGATGCCTCGAAATTTCAAACTACCGAGGGCCATCCCAACGAGACAAACGAAGGCGAGCACACCGATCGCGTGAGCCACCGGTTGCGCGCGATGAAGCTCGAATAACCAACCCATCGGTCTGGGTAACGGTGGCTTATCGGGCTGCCGCCTGAGTATCGGACCTAGGTCTTACAGCCGAATGGTCGCCTCAGATTTCGACCGGATGTTTCAGATGAAACTGAAGCAGTGTCCCTGGCGGAAGCAGAAAAGCACCGCCGGTGACCTGAACTCCGCGACGAGTAGACCATGGCGAAGTGTTTTCGGCTTCGAAATCGTCAGTTTTGATTGCGACATGGTGTCCGCGAGCGCCAAGCTCCGTTAGCCGGAGGGTTAGCGGCCGAGTGCTCGAAGCGACCGAGAACCAGGGGGATTTCACGACGCCGCGGACCGTAGTCCCGACCGGCACCACAACCTTGCCGCCGACCACAATGCTCCGGGCAAGGACACCCGAGATTGGCTTGCCCGAATGATCCCGCGCGTAAATGTTCTTCGTTGTCTTAACGAGAAGCATGGTGCCAGCGGGAATGGTCGCAGCAGAGGCAGACAGAGCAGTCATAGCGATTGCGACCACAAGGGCCAGTAGGCAGGTTTTGTTTGATGTATTCATAATTGCAAACTCGTTAGGGTTACTTGAGCAATTCAACTTTTCCGGAATCCAAATCATAGCGCGCTGGGATGATCCGGAGTTTGCCGGATTGAACGTGCGACGGCATGATTGGCCCGGTCGTCTGAAGATGTTTGGCAACGTCGACCGCGTTTGCCCGAACGGCGTTATCGACTGGATCCCCCGGTTGCGACTTCGTCTCTGCCACTGCGGGGTTGATCGCTTTCAACACATTCGGGATATTGCCTGTCTCGTTTGCACCGGAAACAGCGGCGGCAACCGCTCCGCAACTTTGATGGCCCAGTACAACGATCAGCGAGGTCCCGAGATGGGCGACCGCGTACTCAATGCTGCCGATATCGGTCGGGTCAAGGGCCTGTCCTGCTGTTCGAACAACGAAGATATCTCCGAGGCCGACATCGAATACTAGTTCGGGTGGTA
>JBJMXE010000012.1:0-7632 GCA_045809745.1 Chthoniobacterales bacterium
CTGCGACGGTGGTGATGTTTATTTTGATATCGAAGGTGAAAACCGTCTGCCCGATCATCGACTGCTGCCGGAAAATGTCGAGCCCGGTGAAGTCCTGGCATTACTCGGTGATGCCTATGGCGCTACCGACAAGTCTAACGAAGCAACTCAGATGTATGTCCGCTCCTACAAGATTGCGGCGACAGACGAAGTGGCGAATTACTCCCTCTTCGCGGCGAGCAAGTTACTTCAAAAACGCGGCGAATGGGACAAGGTGGCGGATTTGTTTCGCGATTACATCGACCTGAAACCCGACAGTCCGACAGTCATCTCGGCACTGTACTGGATTGGAAAAGCCAAGGCGCACGAAGGGAAAATGGATGAGGCCAAACGTCTCACCGCCGATACGATCAAAAAATATATTTCCGATCCGAATCGCGAAGCCGTCGAACTTCTTCTCACCCAACTGGCCCAGCTCTGTGTAAAACGAAAAGCATCGGCCGCGGCGCCTGCGGAAGGCGGGCCTGCCCCGGCACCATCGGCGTCCCCCGCCGCTGTTGTAGCTGTAGCCGGGGTCCGTGACCCCGGCCGGACGGAGGCCACAAATTCGCCTTCCGCCGCGACCGAAGCACCGGCGTCACCGCCGCCGGCTACAACCGCACCCGCCGGCACGCAGGAGCTCGCCCCTCCGTCACAAACCGTGGAAGCCGCCTCGACGTCCCTAACCGATCCCGGGGCGGAACTCGATTTACTGCTCGGTTCTTCCGAGCAGGACCAAACCGCCACAGCCCGGGCCCGGGTGATCTACGCCAAGGCCGAGCTTGCCCGCTTGCGACGACAGCCGGCCGAAGAAGAAAAGAACATCGGCCGCATCGCGGCGGAGTTTAAGCCGGACGATCTCAGCCCGGTGTTGCTGGGACGGGCTGGTGACTATTTGGTCGCTAAACAGAAGCTCGACCAAGCGACCAAGTTCTATCAGAAGCTGCTGGAAGAATTTCCGAAAAGCGACAACGCGGACTTTGGCTACAACGGCATGGGCGAAATCGCGTTTGAAAAGCACGATTTAATCGCTGCGCTGCGTTACTTCACCGACGGCACCGAGAAAATTGCGGCGTCGCAGAAGCTCAAAGACCTGACTGTCGGGCGGGCAAAGACATTGCTGGCGATGGATAAGCTGGATGAAGCGAAGAAGGGGTTTGAACAGGTGGCGTCGGTTCGCGAGTGGCGTGGTGAATCGACTGCATTCAGCGTGTTCTCGTTAGGCGAGATTGAAGCGAAGCGAGGCCGTTGGGCCGAAGCGAATGCCTATTTTCAGCGCGTCTACGTCGCCTACCAAAAGTTTCTTCCGTGGGTAGCCAAAGCTTATATCCGAAGCGCGGAAAGTTTCCAAAAGTTGGGCAAAACGCAGGAAGCGGTAAACACCTACCGCGAACTGCTGCGCAACGAAAAACTGAGCAGCTTCGCCGAAGCCGCCGAAGCGCGTCAACGTTTGCAAGCGTTAGGCCAGGGATGACGGTTATGACCGAAAACGCCGAACGCCGAACGCCGAACGCCGAATCTCGAATGAACAAAGCGGCTGGCTTGGCCTTCCGCAATTCTCTGCATTCACCATTGGGCGTTAGATGCGGGTCCGGCGCGGACGGTTGGATTCTGAGCGCCGCACCTTTAGATGCCTGCTCTGAATTCGATGTTAGGCGTTCGACGTTCGACGTTCGACGTTTTCTTC
The DNA here is from genome assembly GCA_045809745.1 of Chthoniobacterales bacterium. Taxonomy (GTDB): domain Bacteria; phylum Verrucomicrobiota; class Verrucomicrobiia; order Chthoniobacterales; family UBA10450; genus DATFCK01. Next base: position 1,706 of record JBJMXE010000012.1, read on the forward strand.
CTCTCCCATTGAGCGTTGGACGGTTTCCTTCTCTTTCATTCGGTGTTCGGCCTTTTCTTCCGCTTCTGCTTCTCCTGATCGCTCTCTCCTCTGCCCCCGCCCAAACCATCACGCTCCAATCCGGCCAGAAAATCGAAACCCAGGGTGTCCGTCGCGATGGCGAGATGGTCATGGGCAAAGTTCAGGTCGGCACCGGCAGCGGCGAAGTGGGCTATCATCTCGCTCAAATTCAGAAAGTCGAATTCCCCGAACCGGGAGCGTTGAAAAGCGCGTCCGACTTGTTAGTGCAGGGCCAGCCGGACAAAGCTGCGGCCGAAATCGAACCGGTGGTCGCTTATTACGCACCATTCAAGGATGTTCCCGGAAACTGGTGGGCGCAGGCGGCATTGATCAAGGTCTCTGCTTTGGCTGCTCAACAACATCCGAAGGAAGCCGAGGCGCTGGCCAGCGACATCGAAAAATCGGCGAAGGACCAGGACATGGCGCACGCTGCGCAATTGCGTCTCATCGGGTCGTTCATTCGCGCGAACCAGCTGGACAAGGCAATCGGAATCTGCGATGCGACGCTCAAGTCGAGCACCGATCCGACTACGCTGGCCAATGCATGGATTGCCAAAGGGGACACGCTTCTCGCCCAGAAAGATTGGGACGAGGCGTTGCTGGCTTACCTCCACGTTCCAGTGTTTTACCAGGACGAGAAGCTTTTCCAGCCGGCTGCGCTTCTCGGCAGCGGCCGCGCGTATCGACGACTCAACGACACCAAACACGCGAAGAAAGCGCTGAATGATCTGGTCGCTGCATTTCCGCAGTCGGCTGAAGCAGCCGCTGCGCAGACAGAGTTGAAGAAATTGTAGAACCACTCTCCCGCGCACCCATTTCCTATGATGAGATTGGCTCTTTACCCTAACGAACTATGAAAAGACGAATCGTTTCCACCGCAGGACTGGCAGTCCTCACGTTATTCATACTGGTGGCTCCCGCCCTGGCCCAGGCTCCTTCACCAGCACCCGCCGGTGAAGGTAAGAAGACACTTTGGCAAACCATCGCCCAGGGCGGCTGGGTGATGGTGCCAATCGCGCTCTGCTCCATCGCCACGCTTTACCTCATCGGCGACGGCATCATTCGGACGAGTCCCAAGCGCGTGGCGCCGCCGGAATCAGAAGAGAACGTAAAGACTTTGTTTCGGAACGGCGATTACGTCGGCGCTTACAATTACTGCAAGGAAAACCCATCGCCTCTGACCAATGTCTTGCGGGTCGGAATTGGATTGTTAGGCGAAGGCAAGGAGATGACGGAGGAAGGAATGACCGGAGAGCTGTCCAAGGAAAACTCGTCCATGCAAACCTACATCAGTTATCTCTCGGTCATCGGCGTTTGTACGCCGATGATTGGTTTGCTCGGTACGGTTACCGGAATGATCAAGGCATTCGCGAAACTGGGCGCCTCCGGCATCGGCGATCCGTCCGGCCTGTCGGCGGCGATCGGTGAAGTGCTGGTCGCCACGGCGAGTGGTTTGATCATCGCCATCCCGGCTTTCGGCGCCTTCTACTTTCTGCGCAACCGGGCAGCGTCCTCGCTGCATCACATCCAGGACATCATCAATCGATTGTTCCGCAAGATGCCCTATGAGTCTCTGGCCGGCGTTCATCTGGGCGACGACGAGCTCTACGCCGCGATACCGAACTGGCTGGTCCAACCCTCCGGCTCCGGGCAAACCGGTCGCCTGATTACCGCCACCGAGGCAACCGAGCCAAAGTGACAGAATAACGAAGATGCAAGAATTTCCAAAATCAAATCTGAGCGGGCTTAGGGCCATTGTTTCGAGATTCGGAATTCGAAATTCGAGTTTTCTTTAGCGTATGGCTTCAGGCGCAGGCGGAGCAGAACAAGGCGAACCTGAGTTTCAGGTGGCGCCGATGATCGACGTGTTGCTGACAATCCTGGTTTTCTTCATGACCATCACGTCGGCGCAAGTTTTAAAGGTGGATAAAACAATCAATCTGCCGATCGCGAAGGACGCGCAGAAAAAGGACAACTCACGCGCGGAAGCGCTGGTGAACGTTCGGTGGAAAGATAAACGGGCCAGCTTCGTGTTCGATGATCGCGTGTTCCAACAGGCCGCAGCCATGGTCGATCCGTTGAAGGTAGCGAAAGTGACTGGTGAAAAGAAAGTCAGTGGATCTGCCAACCCGACATTCCGCGCAGTCATCCGCGGTGACCGCGATGTTCCGGCCATGTTCGTCGCCCAGGCGATGAACGCCTGCGCCGAAGCCGGTATCACCGACATCTCGTTCTCGGCCGTGAACAAGGATTAGGAAAAATGACGAAGCACGAATTTCGAATGTCGAAGGAAATCCGAACGTCGGAAAAACCGTCTCGTGGGCGCGCCCGCCTTTTCTTCCTCTCCCTCAGGGAGAGGATTGAGGTGAGGGCGAATCTAACGTGATTGTCTCGACTCCACACTTAATCCTCTCCTCGATCGCCGAGGAGAGGCGAAACCGAAGCATTTGGATAGCTGCGTTAGCTGCCAGGAATGAATCGCATTTTGCGGGAATTAAATCATGCGACTAGAAGTTAATCCTAACGAAGGCAGTTTCGGCTTTCAGATCGCCCCGATGATCGACGTCGTATTTGTGATCATGCTGTTTTTCATGGTCATGGCAGGCGCTGTGAAAGTGGAAAATGAGTTGAACACGCAGCTGCCGGGTACCGCCAGCACCTCAAACAGCACCGACTTTGTGGACGAACAGATCATCAACATTTCTGATAACGGCGAAGTAAGCCTGAACGATGAGCAGTTCGACTCTGCTCAAAGCAAAGATCTGCCGCAGCTGAAAGCGACGTTAATGCGACTGAAACAAAACGCCGACGCCGCGAAGACGCCTGCGGTCGTGACGATCGTCAGTGATGAACAGGCGAAATATAGCCGGACAATCGATGTGCTGGATGCTCTGGCCATGGCGAAGATCGATAACGTCACCTTCACCGTTAACGAGCAAGAGTGAGCGCACTGGTCACACTGTGGGAGGGACCTCAGTGCCCCGACTGCTTAGGTCTGAATTATCGTGGCACTGAGGCCGCTCCCACATTGAAGGCCGTTCCACCATGGAAGTAGTAGCCGCGAAAAATCACCAAAGGCCGACACGCCAGTCTCCCGGAGTGCTGAAGCGCTGGTGGAACTGGGAGCGAACCAGCGGCAAGTTCCTGATGATCAGTATTGGTGCGCACGTCTTATTCGGACTGATCGCCGCCGTGTTCGTGGTTCAGCACTACCAGACCGCGCGCAAATTAACCTTCAAAGGCGGACCGCCGTCTCCCAACCCTTCGACTCGCGCACTCGAGCACAAGGTGCAGATGGCGAAGAAGCAAAGCACGATGACCGCACCGGCAATCGCCAGGAAGATTACCACCACGGGTATTTCCAAGGTGACGCTGCCCGAGATGCCGGCGATGCCCAAACTCGCTGCGCCTCCGGTCAAGATGGCCGGGGCCGGAGGCACTGACGTGAGTTTTAACGCCGGCACCACGGCCGCAACCGGCGGCAGCGGGGCTGGAGGTGCAGCAGTGCCGTTTTTCGGTTTTCGCGAATCTCGCGGCGGCGGATCGTTAGTCGGCAAATTCTACGACCTGAAGCAGCTTAAGAACGGCACGCCCTCCAAGTTGGATCAGAACAATTATCCGGGCGAGATCTCAAAGTTCGTGAACAGCGGCTGGAACGAATCGAATCTCGACAAATACTTCGTTAGTCCGAATGCGCTTTATACCACTCAAATTTTCATTCCGAAAATCAACGCGGACCAGGGGCCGGTCGCTTTCGGTCTCGGTGGGCGCGTCCAGCCCAAGATGTGGATTGTTCATTACAAGGGGAACGTGATTCCCACTGAGACCGGCACCTTTCGTTTCGTTGGAATGGCTGACGACGTTCTGGTGGTGCGATTCAACGGACGCGTGGTGCTCGATTGCGGTTCCACCACGCCGAGCGGTCATGGGCCGCAAAGTTTTTATCCCGCTTCGGGTCTGCAACTCGATCCGAAGAAGATGGATTGGTACAAAGGGCTCGGTCGCGGCGATCCAGTCCAGGTCACGGCTGGCGAAAGTTACCCGATGGAAGTTTTGATGGGTGAATGGCCAGGCGGCGAGTTCAAGGCCTGGCTAATGATTGAAAAAGATGGGGTGCAGTACGAGAAAGATGCGAAGGGCACACCAATTCTTCCCATCTTCAAACTCGCTGCCGGTGATGTGACGCGAGGCGGCGGCGAAGCGCCGGTCTTCGCCAAAGCAGGTCCCGTGTGGAAAGCGGAAAAGGCGAAGGAATCAGAAACGCCGGAGAAGAAGTAAATCGTAGGGTCATCTTGGGTTTAGCGTCGCGATGTCCCAAACAAGAGGCCATGTCATCCCGGGCAAATGGGGAACGCGAGCCGGCCGAGTTCCGACCTCTCGAATGCGAGAGATGCTATTGATGGCAACGATCATCGGCCACAGCACTCAAAGCATAGCTATGTCATCCCGAGCGCCGTCGAGGGACTTCACAAATGCGGAAAACGTCACACGAGTAGGAGAGGTCCTTCGGTCCGAGCCGGACTGGCATTTGCGCTCAGGATGACAACCTTGGGGTGCTGACCTCCCCGGTAGAACGCTTAGACAATTACGTCTACTACCACCGCCCCGTCGGTAACGCACTGAAATCGTTAGGGAACTTGGGAATAGAACTACCACCGCAGCGAGGCCTCGTCGGTCATCGCCACCACGGATCGTACTGCGTCTGCGGCCGATACCGCGGATCATACGTGCGTCCGTAGCGTGGATCCATCGGGGCGCCTAACCACGGCTGCCGGTTCAATGGTTGAGGGCCGTAACGACGATAGAAGTCCATCCGCGGCGTTCTCCCAAACACGTGCACTGGCGTGCCAACCTCCACCCGGTCAAAGAACGCGATCGCCAGCTCCTCAGGCATTCTGACACAGCCGTGCGATGCCGGGTATCCTGGCAAATACCCGGAGTGCATGCCGATCGCGTCGTGGAACCGCATGAAGTAGCGCATCGGTGCCGGAATAAATTTGCCGCCGCGCGGCACTTTCATGTCGGCGTCAGCGTCGGCCACGACAGTGTTGCCGGAAGCATCCACAATCTTCCCATACAAGGTGGAGAAATGGTTCCGCTCTTTCTCGATAACCTTGAAGCTGCCGGTCTCGGTCAGATGGCCGTATCGACCGCTGGAGATCGGACTTTCCAGCACAACTTGTCGGCCGCGAATGAGATACGCCGTCTGCTGACCCAGATCGAGCTCAACGCGATACGGACTGCCCGTTTCCTGCGCGCACGCAGTCGCAACCAGGCCCAGTAAGATCACTAGCCCCCAAAATGCCCTCACATTGTGTTCTAACCCCCGTTAAGGACAAAAGTCTCAGACGGCAGCGAGTGAGCGGGCATTCAAGTTCACCGCAGAGCTGGCAAGGATCGGTTGGGATCCGGCCTTCGCAACTACGGCGAGACAGGCAACCGCCTCTACACCAAAGCAAAGGCACAGAGGCGAGATTTGAATCGGAGAGACGAGCTCGTCCCTCCATTAGGTCGGCAAGCGATGCGCTTGTTCTACAATCCAAAAAACACCCTTAGTTTTCGCAGTCGTTGTAGGGCGGGCGCTCCGCCTGCCATCTTTCTGTAGGAGACGCTATTAGCCTCTCGATCATGAGACGGGCAGCTAGCAGCCCCCTACAGAGCAGTGGCATCGGCTGCCAGCCGATGTCCAAATAGATCATCGGCCACCGGACGATGCTACAATGCTCCGTTACCTCTGTTATCTCCTGTCCGAATCCGTTAAACCGCGATCGGCGCCTTGATCGACGGATGCGGATCGTATCCGACCAGCTCGAAATCTTCGAACCGGAACCGGTGAATATCCTTCACCGCCGGATTCAGTTGCATCC
>JBJMXE010000013.1:0-4754 GCA_045809745.1 Chthoniobacterales bacterium
CCACAGATGCGTCATCCAACGCCGCACCCGTGATTTCTTCGGTGGCGTCTGAGCACTTTTTTCCTGTCGCGAACTCATGTCCTAATGTAAGGCGGTGCGGTGGGTATTCCGTTCGCTTGGTTGACATGATCGACACTGAAATGTTCAACGCATGAGCCGGCTTGAGGACATCATCTCCGCCAAAAAGCTCGAAGTAGAGCAACTGAAAGCGCGCCGCGCCGAGTTAGAGGAGAAAGCGCACGGGCCGATGGAATTTCGTGGGTTTCGAGCCGCATTGGAGCGGGATGACGGCCAGCTGGCAATCATTGCTGAAGTCAAGAAGGCGTCGCCTTCAGCGGGGTTGATCGCGCCCGATTTCGATCCGGTCAAGCGGGCAACGGAATATGAGATTGCAGGTGCCGAAGCGATCTCAGTTTTGACGGACCAAAAGTTCTTTCAAGGCAGCCTGTTCGACCTGATCGCGGCCCGTGAGGCGGTGTCGGTTCCACTTTTGCGTAAGGACTTCATCATCGACGAAATCCAGATCGTGGAAGCGGCGGGTGCTGGCGCCGACGCAGTATTATTGATCGTTGCCGCGCTGAACGATGCTGATCTGCTGCGGTTGTCGCAGCTCGCCGCCGGATACCATCTGGATGCGCTGGTGGAGGTTCATTCTGTTATTGAACTGGATCGGGCGCTGGCGGTGGGCGCCCAGATTATCGGAATCAACAATCGTAATCTGGCGACGTTCGAAGTGGACCTTGCCGTCACTGAACAAATCAGTGAACTCGTGCCACACGAGGTTTCGCTAGTAAGCGAGAGCGGATTCAAGTCTGTCGCTGATGTGCAGCGAGCACACCGTTGCGGAGTGGACGCCATTCTAGTTGGGGAAGCTTTGATGCGGGGCGGCATAACGATTCAAGAGCTGCGGAATCTGTGAAGTCGGATAGAAAAGGCCACCGCCAAACACGCGAAATGATCCGAAAAAATCAGATCGGCCGAACTGAGGGAACTGAAATACGAAAAGGTTATCATCCGGATCGCAGTCGAAGGACCTCCATGACATAGGTAGGCGTTAGGTGCTGCAGGCCGGCAGTTGCAGAAATGCCTGATGGGATCCGGCGTTGGCATAGCTATGCGCTAGGTGCTGCAAAGCGGCAGTTGCAGAATCCAGCTGCCCGCGTCCCTTTCCCGGATATCCCGTCCAAGGTTAGTTACAGCTAATCCTTGGAAGGAAGTCTTCGCACTAACGATCCTTTCGGAGTGGGAAACGGTTGCAGTCGGAACGCTATCGTTCTGAACCGGCGAATGTTTCTTTCAGACGACGCCAGAGACTGGGCGATTGGATCGCGCCGGCGCGCGCAACCAAAATCGGGCAGTTGGCGCGGTTCAGAATTTTGCGCGTGAGATCTCCCATGATGTAGTGCCTTACCAGGCCACGCGCGCGGGAGGACCCGGTAACGACCAAATCGTAATCGCCTGACCGTATCTCGTTAAAAACCTGGTCCAGCACGATTCCATGCCGAATTCGTACTTCGGCTTTGGCGCCGAGACGTTCGAGCCTTTCCTTTTGTTTGCGCAAATTTGTTCCCAGCTCGGATTTCGATTCCAGTAACCGATCGAGATCTTCCTCCATTCGCACCAGATCGGCGTACATCGCGGGCGGTTCCGCCATCACGTGCAAAAGCGTGACTGAGGCGCCGAGCGCGCCGGCAAATCGGCCGGTTAACTTCAAGGCCTCATCGATGAACACTCGCCCGCCAGTGCAGACTAAAAATCGACTGAGCGATTTGCAGTTGCCGATTGCGACCAGGACGGGCGGGGCGATGGCTTTAATCACTTCATATGTTTTTGCGGAACGCCAATACGAGCCGCTGTTGCCCTTATGCTGCGCCCCGATCACGACAAGATCGTAAGTGTTCTCTGAAGTCTCCTTCAAGATCTCGCGAATCGGATCGCCTGACCTAACGACAATTTTCGGGTCGATCGAATCACGCTTTAGTTGGTCCGCTTCGCGTTGCAGTGCCTGGCGTAGCGGCGCTTCATCGACCGGCTGCTCGACGATCCCGAGCAGAACGCTTTCAGCTCCGATGCCACGGGTAATGATTCCGCCTAATCGGGTGGCCGCAGCCGAAGCCGGCATCCCATCACTGCAAATTAGAATGCGCATGTTCAGTTACAACCGTTGACCGGTCAGGAGGGTATAAATAACAATCGCAGCACCGATTAGCGGAAGCGGCACGAACAGCAGGCGGATTTTCGGTCCGGCGAAATACTGGGTGGAGATTGCGCCGATTTGGGCGCCCACCGCGGCACCGGTTTGCATTACCAAAGCAATTAGCACGTCGACGTTGCCTTTGATTGCATGGCTGAACGTTCCGTAACTGGCGGAGATGATGATCTCGAACAAATCGGTGCCGACGGCAAGATGGGTTGGAATGCCCAGGACGTAGACCATGGCCGGCATCCGGATGTAGCCAGCGCCCCCGCCGAGAAAACCGCTGAACAGCCCTCCCACAAATGACACTATCAGGATGACCCAGATCGAGATGGCTTTCACGCCCGAGGCCGGCAACGACACCATCGGTGGAAGATTAAAACGCTGAATGCTCCGAGTGACATGTTGAAAGGCTGAAACGTCCTTTTTCCCGGCGGCGCCCGGCTTGGCGCGGTTGCGTTGCAGGGTTTTGCGACCCTCCCAAATCATGAAAGCCGAAATGCCAACGTAGACGACGATCGAGACAACGCTGACGGTAACGTCGACATGTCCACGTCGTTTTAACGTCTGGATGATTTGGGCGCCGACCTCAGCACCTACCATCGTTCCGATTGCCATCAATAAGCCGAGTTTGAGGTCAACATTACCGAGGGCGCGGTGCCGTCTAGCCGCCACAATCGATTTGCCGACAATGTGAGCGAGATCGGTTCCGACGGCGAAATTCCAATGCAGGCCTACGGCGCGTAGAGCCGGACCGGCAATGAAACTGCCCCCGACCCCGAAAAAACCTCCAAGAATCCCTATGAGGAACCCCACGATGGTGAGGTAAACCGGACTGATATGCGCGTTAGAAATCGGGAAAAACATCGCTCACTCCGATCGGCCCCGGATCATTCGCATCAAAGAAGTGGTTACCGCCTCTAGCGCAACCGCCTGCCCGACGATCAGAAGGATGGCGGTGATGGCATAAGTGTAGCGATGATGGGCCGAAAGGTCGTGCAGCCAGCTGCCGAGCAGATGAAGCACGAGAAAGAAATATCCGACGACAAGAACCGCGTAGATGGCCAACTCGACGAGGAAGGCCTTAAGTGTCGCGGAGACTTGTTTTTGCATCGAAAAGGACCTTTCCGTGAAAGAATCGGCCGTCGCAGGCTGCGCGGTTGGGGATGCTACTCTAGGGCCACCGGTGAATTCCGTTGCGCCTCTGGTATTTCTTATTAACGTTCGAATCCGCTAATACCCAAGGATTATGGCCGACGCCGCTAACAAATACGCCGAGAACGTTGAAGGAAAGTTTTACGTGGACGATCAATGCATCGACTGTGATTTGTGCCGCGAGACCGCGCCAGCAAATTTCAAGCGTAACGATGACGGGGGTCATTCCTACGTTTACAAGCAGCCGGAGAGTCCGGAGGAAGAAGCTGTTTGTAAGGAAGCGATGGAAGGCTGTCCGGTAGAAGCTATCGGAAGTGATGGCGGCTAACGCTAGATCGATCTCGGGTTAACCAAGGTAGCGCTGGCACGCACTACGCTCCCCCCGGATATCATTAGCGAGCTCCAACAACATCAGATCCCAGTCGCGCTCAGTGTTGCCGGTTCGGACAGCAGCGCCGGCGCCGGAATTCAGGCTGATCTTAAGACTTTTTCCGCGCTCGGCGTCTACGGCCTAACTGCGGTTACCTGCGTTGTCGCCGAAACGCCCGGCAAAGTCAGCCGGATTGAGCCGGTGCCGGCCAAGACCGTCCGGAAACAGATTGAGCTGCTCTGCGAAGGCTTTTCCGTCACCGCGATCAAAACGGGGCTGCTGTGTTCAGCCGAAATTGTGACCACGGTGGCGCGGGCAATGGTCGAACTCTCCGACAATGCCGAGACGCGGATCGCCTTGGTGGTGGATCCGGTGATGATTGCCACCAATGGAGCGGCATTGCTTCGGGCGGATGCGATCAAGCTCTACGAAAAGGAGCTTTTCCCACAGGCGACGCTAATCACACCTAACTTGATCGAAGCGGGTAAACTTTTGCGTCGAAGTATCACCGATATCGCGGAGATGCGGAAAGCAGGCAAGGACCTCGAAAAACGTTACGGAGTTCCGGTGTTACTCAAAGGCGGGCACCTGGAAAGCGAGCAGGCCATCGATTTTTTATTCTTTGAAGATAACGTGATCGATTTTCAGGAGCCGTTTGTTCGCGACGTAACGACTCATGGCACCGGTTGCACCTACTCCGCTGCAATCACCGCCGGGTTGGCCGTTGGGCTGCGACTCGAGGATGCGATTGGCCGGGCCAAGAAGTTTGTGACGGGTGCAATCGCGCAACATTTTAGGTGGCAAGCGAAAGATGGGCAGCACCTGGACGCGCTGAATCATTTCGCGCAAGCCGACACGCCCTAACGGAGGGACGAGCTCGTCTCGTCCGAATATGTTTTGCGATTTCGGAAGGGAGCTGCCAAACGTTCATGTGACGAAGTGGCACCGGCTTCCAGCCGATGTTCTAACGAGATCACGGGCAAGATGCCCGTGCGACAATGAGTTCTACTCCTTCGCTTTTTTCTCCCAGGC
>JBJMXE010000014.1:0-10699 GCA_045809745.1 Chthoniobacterales bacterium
ACTTTCTCGACATAGTTTGTTAGGCTCGTCCTGTCTGCCTAACAATGGTCTCGAAACTGGGCCAGGCATGTGACCATTTCTGAGCATCCTATGTTTTATTATGAGCCCTTCCCCGAAGATGCCGTGCCAAGGTCGCCCGGGAGATCCCTAAAAGCTTCGCCGTGCGCCGCTGGTTTCGATTGGTTTGCTCGTAAACGTAACTCACATGCCGCTTCACCGCACTGGCCAGTGTCAGGTCAACGCCAGAGTGGTTAGGCTGTTCGGAATGATGATTGGACGACATCGGTGGCGCCGACGACGACGTGCCGACTCCATCCGATCCGTTAGGTCGCTCCGGTTCGAGATCCGGCGGAAACACCACGTGCTGAGGCAGGATAACGGAACCGTCACAAAATAATGTCATCGTTCTGACGGTGTGACTGAGCTCTCGCAGATTTCCACGCCAGGGGTGACGAACCAGCTTCTCCATCGCTTCCGGGTGGATCGCCGTGATCTTCTTGCCTTCTTTGAGACCGGCTGCCTTCAACTCGGCGGCAATCAACGCCGGCAGCTCCTGGATCCGTTCACGCAGCGGCGGAATGAGTAACGTTAGGCCGTTAAGCCTTTGAAAAAGGTCTTCGCGAAACTTTCCGTGACGCACCCGCTCCCGGAGCGAACAGTTCGACGCACAAACAATTCGCGCGTTCGAGCGGAGCATCCGTTCCGACCCCAGTCGCTCGAATTCGCCATACTCGAGCACCCGCAAAATTTTAACCTGAGCAAGTGTGCTCATCTCCGAAATTTCATCGAGAAACAAGGTGCCGCTATCGGCAAGCTCGAACTTGCCTTTGACACTTTGCTGCGCCCCGGTGAACGCGCCGCGTTCATGGCCGAACAGCTGGCTTTCCAGCAGGGTATCACTCATGGCCGAAGCATTGAAGGACACGAACGGACCCCGGGAGCGACCCGAAGAGTTGTGGATCGCATGAGCCAGAAGCGTCTTGCCAGTGCCGGTTTCCCCCAGAAGCACCACCGGCACATCGGACTTCGCGGCCAGGGCGGCGAGCTGAAGGCATCTCGCCATCGCCTCGTTGCTGGTGGTTAGGGTTTCGACCCTTAGATTAGTGAGCGGCTCTTGCATACCTAACGAACCTTATGGCCCGATACTCTCACGCAGCTGGCGAATTGGTTCGAAAGCGTATTCGATGAGGGTGCGGTGGCCGACGACAATGTGGGCCTCGCCCTTCATCCCTACGCGCAGCGGGAGCGGTTTACTGCCCCGAACCACGATGTCGTTTCGCGCGAGCGAACCAGAAGCCATAAAATGCTGACCTTCAGTGGAAGTCACGGCTGATGGACTGATCCATTCCAGTTTTCCATCCACTGCGCCGTAGCGTTGGTAGGGAAAAGCATCGAAGAAATATCGAACCTTCTGGCCGGTCGACAGCTTTGCCAGGCTCCCTTCATCCAACAGCATCCTGGCTCGCGGCTGGGCGTTCATCGGCGATAACTGGCAAAGCACCTGGCCCTGTTGAACCACGCCTCCAACGCTGTGCTGATCGATCGAGATCACCACACCGTCGTAAGGACTGCGTACCGCCAGAGTGCTCTTCGTCGTGTTTTCCAGATCGGATTTCAAAGCTTCCATCCGCATCTTCAGCCTTTCGATCTCGCCCAGTTCTTCGCCCCGGACCCGGGCCCTTTCGGTTACCATCCGTTGTCGGTCTAACGTGATCTGCTGCAACGCCCGTTGAGACACACTGTAATCTTTTTCCGAGCCGGCCAGGTCGAGCTTGGCTCTGACCAATTCGAATTCGGACATGCCGCCCTGTTGGGCGAGCCGCTCCATTCTCTTCACCAGATCCCGGCTGGTGCTCATGTGGTTTTCCCTGAACTTCACTTCGCTGGCCGCCTGATCGATCTCGGCGGCTTTGATGTCCAGCAGCGACTTGTGAGCTTCATCGTTCTTAGTCAGACTGTTCTCGCGATTGCGCAGCTCGGCTTCCAGAGTCCGGAAAGTAGTGTCCCAGCCGCGGATTTCGTCCGACCGAAGCCCGAACAGTTCCTCACCTGCTTTAACGGTCTGACCTTCGGTGACGGCGACCTTGCTGATGACCGCTTGCCGCGGCGACTGGATCGGATCAGCACCGGTTGCCGGAACCAGCACATAACGGGCATGGACCGTCTCCGGCATCCGCATAATCAGCGCGAGTAACCCGGCAAACAGAAATGCGGCGAGGAGCACCCAGGCTAACGACCGCATGATAAATGGGGGCGGTTCCTGCGGAAGCATTTCCGACTCGGTATCGATGTTGCCGCGGTTGCCCGATAAGATGTTCACAAGAGGTAGGTTGTTAGATCCCGAGTTGCTGGCTGGACAGGTAGTAATAGAGGCCGCGTTGAGCCATCAGTTCATCGTGAGTTCCCACTTCGGCAACGCTGCCTTTCTCGAGCACGACGATCGCGTGTGCTTCGCGAATGGTGCTTAACCGGTGGGCGATGACAATCGTGGTCCGGCCGGACATCAGCCGTCCGAGGTTGTCCTGAATCGCTCGTTCTGATTCAGTGTCGAGCGCGCTGGTCGCTTCGTCGAATATCAGGACCGGCGGATTATTATAGATGGCCCGGGCGATGGCAATGCGCTGCTTTTGACCGCCCGACAACGACAAGCCGGACTCACCGATCTTGGTTTCATAGCCTAACGGGAGACGCATGATGAAATCGTGGGATGCTGCCGCCTGAGCCGCAGCCAGGACACGATCCAGATCCGGCTCCGGGTCGCCGAACGAGATGTTGCGAGCGATCGTCTCGTTGAACATGTGGTTTTCCTGCAACACCATTCCGATATGGCGGCGAACGTCGCGGTAGTTCAGCGTTTTCAGGTCGACGTTATCGAAAAGGATGGTGCCCTCAGTGGGTTCAAGCAAACCGGCGATCAGCTTGATCAAAGTGGTTTTGCCGCATCCGCTGCGACCGACCAGCGCGAACATCCGTCCAGGCGCGAGATCGAGCGTGATGTTCTTTAATATATGAGGAGCTTCCGGCCCCCCGTATTTGAAACTGACGCCGCGTAGCTCGATGCGCCCCTCCAGACTGTGCACCGGCACCAGTTTGGATCGGTCGTGTCCCTGTTCCGGTTCCTGTTCGAAGATGTCGTTGAGCCGGTTCAGCAGCACCGATGCGAACTGCATGCTATCCCACACGCCTAACGTCCGCATGATTCCGCCGTAGGCCATTGCGGTTAAGGAGCTGAAAGCGACGAACCCACCGACGCTCAGATGACCGCCGATCACCTGTGTCGCACCCACCCACAGAAACATCGCGGTCGAAACCATGCCGATCGTTTGCAGCATGCTGTCGTAAGACATCACGATGAAACTGGCCCGAAACATCTTCTTCGAGACGGACAGGAACTCGTTTAGCATGGTGTCCCGGAACGCGCTTTCGGCCGAGGCTGCCTTCACCGCTTCGATTCCCTTGATCGCGTCAATCTGATGCGAGCTGTATTTGCCCTGGCTCTCTTCCACATTCGCAAACAGCGGCCGCAGTACTTTGACTGAGAAAACCATGAGGCAGAGGTAGAGCGGGGTCGTAGCCAGGAACGCCAGCATCAGCAGCGGGCTGTAGATCGTCATCAATGCCAGCGCGCCGAATAGATAAATCATGGCCAGCAACGCGCCGATGCCCTGTTGCACCGCGAACTGCCGCACCTGGCGCGCGCCATCGAGCCGCCGTTGAATGTCGCCAGTCCGCCGGCTCGTAAAATACGTCATCGGCAGTGACAGCAGTTTCCGGCTAAGGAAGTCGAGAACCGCGGTGTCCAACCTAACCGCGGCGAACGCGAGCAAATATTCCTGGGCGAGACTGCAGATTTGAACGAACACCACCGCGACAAACATCCCGAGCAGGATCGTCTTCAGTAATCCCAGATCGTTCTCCACAATCACCCGATCCACTACCATTTGGGTAAACACGGGGAACAGAAGCGACAGAAAGCTGACGCCGACCGACAGACCCACCACCTGCAGCAAAATTACTTTGAACTTTGCCAGGAAAGGCAAAAGCCAGGCGAAAGTGGGTCGGCTAATCGGCGCGTTTTCAAAGGCAACGGTGTAATCGAACAACGCAGCGTAGCCGGTCCATTTCGATTCGAACTCGCGGCGCGGGACCTTGAGCAGGCCTAACGCTGGATCGGCCACGCGGACGAAGTGTTCGTCCACATCGTACAGAACAATCCAGTGGTTGCCTTCCCAATGCACAATGGCCGGAAGCGGCATTGTCGCCAGGTTCCGCAGCGATACCTTCAGGGCGCGTGCCGCCAGGCCGAGCTCAGTGGCGGCACGGCACAGCGCCTTCAAACTCGTTCCGTCGGTCGCGGTGTGACACAGCTGCCTGATCCTCGCCAAACTGACGTTCCGGCCGAAATGTCGGCAGATCATGCCAAGACTTGCTGCGCCGCAATCCATCTCATCGATCTGAGCGATGTGATCGATTTTTTTGACGCGCTTGGGCCGCTTCCGAAACAGGCCCTGCTCGTCAACAAACGGATCTTCTTTGCCGTCGTCCGTTTCGGCGGGCTGTTCACCATCGAGCTGCGTCTTGTCATGTGCCTGCGTCTCCGCAGGCAACATCTCGCTCATGAAATCGAGCGGAATACGCGCTTCCGATTTGGCCTGGTAAACTGCCAGCCGTTCGCTCAGCAATTTTTCGAATTCGGGAAAACGATCGCGCAGCTCCTTCACCGATTTCGGTTCGAGCGACAGCAGCTGACAATCGGTGAACGCTTCAACCGACGCAGCCCGGGGCGATCCGTTCAGAATCGAGAGCTCACCGAAAAAATCGCCTTCCCGGTAAAAGGCGAGATTCCGTTCGCGGCCGTTAACGCCGGTGAACACGCGGGCGCGACCTTTCTCGATGACGTACATCGGACCCGCGACATCACCTTCCTTAATGATGAGACTTCCCTTCGCGTAACCGACTGGCGCGAGTTTGTCGATCACACTACGCAATGCCGGGGCCGGTAACCGCCCGAAGTTGCTGAATTGATAAAGGAAACTCTGCAAGGCGCGGTTGCGGCCGGTCATTTCGACGTACTTCCGCATGTCCGGCACCATTTTGGTGAGTTCGAGGAAATCGCTTCGGTCGATCCGCAGGACATCCACGGCGGTGCTGCAGCGCACGGATGCGTTGCGGGTACCGCCGTCGAACAGCGCAGCTTCACCAAAGCTGTCTCCGGGTTTCAGCGAGCCTAACGGGATTTCTTCGCCGTCGTGTTTTACCTTGAGCGCTCTGGCGCGTCCGCGAGTGAGTATGTAGAAGGAATCGGCGGAGTCGTCTTGTCGCACGATGACATCGCCAAAGTCATAATGTTCTTCCTGAAGCAGCGGCTCGAGCGCGCCGAAATGTTCCTCCGAAAGAAATCGGAAGATTGATGCCCGGCGGACGAGTTCGGCGTCCTGCGTATTCATTCTGCCGTGACCACCGCCCCTAACCGGCGTTCCACATATCGACCGGCCAGGTCATCAAAGTATCGCGCTAGCAAGCGTCGTTCGACTCTCTCCTTCACCGCCGGATCTTCAGCGTTCGGTTCCGTCTTGTCGATAATTCGGCATAATTCGAATCCGTCGCCTCGCGGGATTGGTTCGATGAACTCCCCGGCAGCTACGCTCATGAATGTTTGTTGTAGTTCAGGCGACAAGTCCTCAAGCAAAAAATTGATCTGTCGGAACGGGTAACGTCCTTCAGCGGCAACCTCTTCCATGGACATGGCGTCTTCGGTGACGCAAAAAAGTGCTTCCTGTGCGGCATCGCGGGATTCGAGCTCAACTACTTCGGTAAAAAATCTGGTGAGCGGGAGGCGCAGCGTCGAAAGTTCGTTTCGGTAGGCGTTCGGCACCAGCACGGTTTTACGCAGGTGATGGTAGGCTGCCTCCGCATTCTGCATTTCGGAAAACCAGGCCGAATCACGTCCGAGATTCTCCAGCCACTTCGGCAGATCCGGCGCCTCAATGCCGTGCCGTTCGAAGAAGTTCGCTTCCGCGCTCGCTAACTCTTCCGCACTGAGTTTCGGTTCGGCACGGGCGGCGCCGAGGCGCCACACCAACTGGTTGGTTAACACATCGATCTCTCCGGACAGAATCAACTCGGCCGCGAATAGCTGCCTCGTGGCACCGTGCGCATCGACATAACGGCTTTCGGGGACAGTCACGTCCTCGGACAGTCGGTTACCCCAGTAGCAACGGGTGAAATGATCCCCGAAGTCATCCAAGGTTAGACCGCGAGCTGAGAGCCATTGCTCCGTCTCTTCCGCGGTGATCAAATCTCGCTCGTACCGGAACGCTTCCGCGGCCGCGTCGATCTGGTCATCTTCATAATCCAACTCCAATTCGTCGGCGTGTTTCTCGGCTTCGACGCGCAGCAGAAAGCGTTGCCACGACTCCTCCAAGTCGCCGCGCCACTCGGCCGCATCGATTACATCGCGCGTTTTGTAAACCTGATCGCCGCACGCGCAGAGGATCAAATCCTCATGGGAAACTGATTCAGTGCTGGGCATTGAATGTTCCGTTTGTATATTGTTTGATGGAAAATGTCGAGCGGTTTGGCGCCATTTTGAGGCCACCACTTGGCGTGGTACAATAGCTTGGCCGCGAAGACGTTAAATGGACTTCACTTCAACATCAACTGCCCCGACGGTTCAGTTTAACTCCACCGTCTCGCCGGCATTACGAGCACTCCTGGCGCGCTCCATTGACTACGCCGGCTTATTTCCTCCAGCCGAACTGCCACTCGAACCCGCGCTTAAGAATCATGCGGACTATCTGCGGTCTGACGACTCATGGATGCTGAGCACATTCGTTCTTCCAACAACGCGCTTCGGGGCCGCGGAAGAGCAACTGGCGATCTTTGACCGCAGCGCACCGCTCCGGATTTCGGCGTTAGGCGCAAAAACTGATACTCCCAATGATCTCGGCGCGAAGCTTCCCGGAATCTTCGGTGCCATCCGTGAGTTGCAGTCTCGCCACTCCGGCGTGGCCTTTGTCCCGCAACTCGAGATCGTTATCCCGGCAGGGTTCGACCTTTCGCTCATTGGCGATCTGTATCGAGGCAGCAAGGAATTGGGAGTCCGTGTTTTCTGCGAGAGCCCTGCTGCTCAGGCTGAGCGCACCATCGCCGTTTTGGCCCAGGTGGACACGACGCGAGATTTTCCCCTCGGGTTCAAGCTGCGCACCGGCGGAGTGACTGCTGATGCTTTTCCTGATGCCAGTCTGATCGCCCGGGCGCTTGTCGCATCCGTCCGGGATTCCGTTCCGATCAAATTCACCGCCGGGCTGCATCATCCGGTTAGGCAATATCGCGATGAGGTGAAAGGCAAAATGTATGGATTCCTCAATGTCCTCGGCGCCGGTGTCATGGCGGCGGAGCATGGCTGGGATGAGGCAACAGCCGTCCAGATGTTGGAAGATGAAGATGTGCGTTCGTTCGCTTTCGCGGGCGACGCATTCTCCTGGCGAGAATGGAAGGTTAGCGCAAATCGGATCGAGCTACATCGCCAGCGGGTCACATCATTCGGCAGTTGCAGCTTCGTTGAACCTCGAGAAGATCTCCGCGCGCTCGGCTTGTTGTAGCGGCGGTCTGTGACCGCCGAATTGGTAGCCGTCGCTCTGGGAGCGACGTTCTTTTCAGATTCAGGGATCTGCGTTTCGCACACCGCAACGGCTGCAGCTTTTGTTGGCGGCGCCGAATTGTGGTTAAAATTGCGGAGCTACCCTTTGATCGGCTAAGCACCCTTATGCTGTCATTCTGAGCGCACCGCAGCGGAGCCGAAGAACAAAGGACCTCTCCTGCTCGGGTAACGCTTTCCGCATTTCGGCTCCGTGCAACTACACGCTCTAACTCAATAGCGACAAGACGATGGCAGATCCGGGAGCCAGTCGTTCTCTCAACCCGCTCCTTGGCCTTTCCCGGAAACATCCTACAATTCGGCCATGCCGCTCCAGTCGTTTATCGATATTCCGTCCACCTCAGATTTTCCGCTCGAGAATCTTCCGTTCGGCGTGTTCAGTCCCACCGGCGGCGAAGCACGCGTCGGCGTCGCGTTGGGCGATTTCGTGGTTGACCTGTCAGTGCTTGAGGCGGAGAAGCAAATCGCAATCGCGGGGCAATCCTCGCTGTTCGCGCGTGATGCCCTGAACACGTTTCTGGCGCTTGGCCGTCCGACTTGGCAGCAGGTGCGAAAGACGCTCCAACGTTTGCTTGCTGCCGACAACCCGGCGTTGCGAGATGACCCGGGCCTGCGCGCGCGCGTGTTTCATTCCCGTAATGACGTCACCATGCACCTTCCTGTGCACATTGGCGATTACACGGATTTTTACTCATCTTATCATCACGCGCACAACGTGGGCACGATGTTACGCGGTGCCGAAAACGCGCTCATGCCTAACTGGAAGTGGTTGCCGGTCGCTTATCATGGACGCGCCAGCTCCGTCGTGGTCAGCGGCACGCCGGTGCGTCGCCCCAAAGGGCAGATCAAACCACCCGATACTGAGGCGCCGCTATTCGGTCCGAGCCGCAGTTTCGATTTCGAATTGGAGATGGCGTTCCTCATCGGGCCGGCCAGTTCGTTAGGCGAACCTATCTCGATCGATCACGCCACTGATCACATTTTCGGCTTCGTCTTGATGAACGACTGGAGCGCTCGGGATATTCAGGCCTGGGAATACCAGCCGCTGGGACCGTTTCTGGCAAAAAACTTCGCCACCAGTATTTCTCCGTGGGTGGTTACCCTTGATGCGCTGGAGCCATTTCGGAAACCGCTGCCGCCTCAGGACCCGGAGCCGCTCTCTTACCTTCGTCGCGCTAACGATTTTACTTTCGATATTCAGCTCGAAGCGCGATTGCAGACTCCGAACGCGAAGCAACCCCAGACCATTACTCGCACAAACTTCCAGAACCTATATTGGAGTATTTCTCAGCAGTTAGCTCATCACGCCGTCGGTGGCTGCAACCTTCGAACTGGCGATCTCCTGGCCAGCGGCACAATCAGCGGAGCTACTGAAGATTCGCGCGGTTGCATGCTGGAATTGACTTGGCGCGGCGCCAAGCCCCTCAGCTTGGAAGGCGGCGAGAACCGGAAATGGCTGGAGGATGACGATACCCTAACGATCGCCGGCTGGTGCAATGGCGACGGATATCGGATTGGATTCGGGGAGGTGACCGGAACAGTTAGTCCGGCATGATCGAGGACAGGCCGGCGGTGGCGCATCCGGAAAGGCGGCTTCGCCCCACTCCGTTCTCCCGAGTCGCCTGGTGCGTCTCATGGATAGGTCATCCGCTCGTATTCGTCTCGGCTTCGCTCGCGCTCATCGTTTGGTTTCGGCTCGCGAATCGGGTCGGCCTGTCCGCTTTGGCCGCGCTGATTCTGGCAGTGGTTCTCCCAATCGCGGTTCTGTTAATCAAAGGTGTCCGCTCCGGGCGGTGGAGCGATGCGGATGTGTCCGTTCAAACCGAAAGGGCCCAGTTTTTTCCGCCGGCGATTCTTCTGTCGCTGGTTGGCGTTGCCGCACTCCTGGTGTTGCATTCTCCCTGGGCGATGGTTCGGAGTGCGCTGGTCACTCTGCTGCTTTTAGTAATAGCGGCGCTCGTGAATCGGGTCACAAAAATCTCGCTACACGCAATCTTCGCCTTTTATTGCGCCGTCATTCTCTTCGGCATCGGCGCGATGGCGGGCGTGGCTGCACTTTGCCTGGCAACGTCGGTCGCCTGGTCTCGTCTTTATCTTCGCCGACATCGGTTCGCAGACGTGGTGCTGGGGGCGGGCATGGGTGCCGTAGGCGGTGTCATCGCGGTGTGGTGGCCCTGAGCTTCTCAGCAAATTTTGAATGACAGGCCCGTTGGGGCGTCTAAGACACTGTATTACAAGCCTATGAAAACATTGCTCACTATAATAAGCGCGGTTTGCGTCGCCTTTGTGGCCGCTAACGCCCAAACCTCATCCACCACAACAACCACCTCTAGCAGTGGCCCGCAGACGCAAGCTGCGGATACCACCACGACCAGCACCACCGAAAGCACCGGCACCATTACCGAGTTCACGCCCGGGTCCGGCATCGTCCTGAATACCGGAAGCGGTGAGCCCGTTCATTACAAGCTTGGCTCGAGCGTCACCTATATCAACGGCAAGGGAAAAGAGATCAAAGCCGATCGAATCCGCAAGGATCGCAAAGTTCGTGTGCATTACGTCAAACAAGGCAACGACATGGTCGTAGACAAGGTCACGATCGTTAGGGAAAAGGAGTAGCTCTCACTCGCGAATTCGAACACACCCGGCAGCTCACTGCTGCCGGGTGTTTTTGTTTTCTCAGGGCACTTGCCCCGGGACGAACTCGCCTGGTCGAGCAGGTGCCGTCCATAAATGTAGTTTTCTGAGGCATAAGAGCCTCTGCCGCAGTCGGGCTCAGAATAAACCCGCTCGACCCAAATCTGAGCACGGGGGTGGGCCAATTCTAAGGCCAATTGTTGTCCGCCAAGTTCGGGAGGCCGGTCAATTTCCAAAAAAAATAATAAGACGTTAATCTCTTAGAATCAAGTGGTTGCAAAGAATCAGGATTGAGTTTAATCAACCGGATTTAACGGCTAGCACGGATGATGATAAAGGGGGAGTCGAAAGTGAGCACGCCGAAGAACAAAAAGAATGCGCTAGCCGGAGAGGAACATCCTCGAA
>JBJMXE010000015.1:0-12647 GCA_045809745.1 Chthoniobacterales bacterium
AAATCCTGACGAGTTCGAAGATGCGGTGAATCGACTCGATGACGATGAGGCGCTTTGGAAGTGGGTAGAAGAACGCGCGGCCAAGCATTCACCCGAAGCGATAGAGGAATGGAATCAAAACATGATTACCCGCCATCCGGACACTGCCGCGAAACGGGCTCGATTCATGCACTTCCTGAAAGAATCTGGCGGCGAAGGCCGCAAAGACATAAAGACCTACTTCGATCTGATCGAGTTCGACGAAGGTCGGCTTAAATAGCCCGCGCCGTTAAATCGTTAAATAAGCTAAAGGGTTAAAATGGAAGCACCCCAGGCCTTACCCATCCAACCATTTAACGATTTAACCTCTTAACTTCAGCGTAACGCTACTTAGGCGATGTGCTAAACATCCGATCGGCCGCTTCCAACGTCTCTTTGCTGCCGATATCCAGCCATTGTCCCTTGATCTCGAATGTTTTTACCGGTTTCCTAACGTATAGCCACTGCAGGAAACGACCGGGTTGATCCGGGTTATTACCGCTGGCCAGATAAGTGACGAACAGCGGAAGCGTGCTTCGAGAGTAAAAATACATCGCTATCGCCGCCAATGTGCTCGTCGGCTTTTCCGGCTTCTCTTCAAACTGCGTGATTACACCTGATGAGTCGGTGCGAACTGTTGCGTATTTCTTGATCCCCTCGAGATCACCCACGTCGTAAAGCGCTACCGTTGCTTCCGTGTTTCGCGCAAAGTCGACGAACCCTCGAATCGAATCGCTGAACAGATTGTCCCCGGCGAGCACCAGCAAGTCAGAGCTCAACAGATTTTCACGAGTCAACACCAGGTTAATGTCGCCGATCGCTCCGAGCTTGTTTGCATCGCTGGTCGAGCCATCGTTGATAATCTTAAACTGTGCTTTCGGCTGTCTCGCCCGATAACTGTCAGCCCAGGCTTGGAAGTCCTTGGCAAATTTATCGTTGGTTACGATGTAGATCAGTTGTAGCTCATCAAGCTCCATCAGGTGGTCGGCTAACCACTCGATGATCGGCTTGCCTCCCACCGGCAGCAGCGGCTTGGCTTTGTTTAACGTCAGTGGGTAAAGGCGAGTGGCGTAGCCAGCGGCAAGGATCAAAGCATTCATACGGAAAGGTCGGTGACTTCACGCCCGCTTAACGCGGGGTTCCGGCCTCCATCGCCGAATGCAGCTTCTTCTGCAAGCCGGCAATGCGTTGAGAATCGGTAATTTTCGTCCGGTTCGCACTGTCGGTCACGTAAAACGTGTCCGTGGCCGCCCCGTTTTGCGTGCTGATACGCGACAGTGCGATCGAAACTCCTTCCTGACCAAGGCACGTGAGAAGATCGTAAAGTAAACCCACTCGGTCCTGAGTTTGAATCTGGATCAATGTGGAGGTCGGATGCGCCTTGTTGTCGATTGCGATCAGCGTCGGGAAGTCGACGTCTTGCTGCGGACTGGGCAATGTCTGCCGTCGCGCTTTTTCGATCAATGCGCGAAGATCGAGCTGCTCTTTCTCGACCGCATTCCGAAGTGTCTTTTCCACGAGGTCAAAATCCCGCTGATCGGTAGCTGCCCTGCCTTTTGTGTCGCAGACGTGGAAGATGTTTAGAACGGTGTGATCGCCCCGCGTGAATGTATCCACACTCAGAATATTTAACGGAACGACCGAGAACGAGCCGGCGATCTTCGCCAGCAACTGCTCCCGGTCCCAGGTAAAGAACGAAACTCGCGTGTGGCCTTTGGCAGGAACCGGCTCCCAACGGATCGCCGGGGTGAATGGGCGTGCGCTGCGTGAGGCCAGATTCTCTAAAAACTTACGGAACAACTTGAGGTGATCGACAATCTCCGGCACTCCGTGGGCCCGGAAATAATTGTCCGGCATGAATTCGAAATGTGCCTCGATCTCATCCGCGTAATCCTGGGATAACATCCCGGCAGCGGCCGCTCGCACCGTGTCGCGTTCGATCTTCGACTGTTCGTAATACGATTTTTGATCACGCAGGTACTGCGTCGTCGCATAATACAGCTGCCAAACGAGTGTCTCTTTCCAGTCCGACCACCCACTCGCACTGGTGCCCTGGCCATCGGCTAACGTAATTAGCATCAGGGCGTTTAGATTTCTTTCATCTTTCACGATGTTTGCCAGTTCAACCACCGTCGCTGGATCATCGAGATTTCGTTGTTGAGCAATGTTCGAAAGCGTGACGTGATGGTCGACCAGCAGAATCAGCGATTTTCGTTGCTCGGAAGAAAGGTGAAGCCGCGAGGCGACTCGTTGCGCGAATACCGCACTGGCCTCGGAATGCGGCCGCGCTCGCACCGCTTTTCCGGTGTCGTGTAGCAACAGCGCCAGATAAAGCACAAGTGGATCCGGTAGCTCTTCGAACAGCTTCCGGTAGCCGAGGAACTTGGGATCTTCAGTGCGCGCTAGGGCGTCCAATTTCTCGATGCAAACCAGCGTGTGCTCGTCCGCAGTATAACGATGGAAGAACTCGTGCTGAACGAGGCAGGTCAGCTGCCCGAATTCCGGCAGGTAACGACCCAGGAAATCGACCCGATGCATCAGTCGCAGGATCCTCCCGACCTCACCTTTGTTGGACATGATGGCGAGGAATATTTCTCTCGGTGCTTTGCCGTATTGATAGGTTCTGGTGACTTCTCCCAGAGATCGGTTCAACAGGTCCTCTAATTCCGGGCTGAGATCGAGCTGCTTTTCCTGGGCCAGCTGAAATACCCGCATCATCTTGAGCGAATCTTTTTCGAAAACATCGCGGCGCTCGGCATACAATTTTCCATGGCGCACGAGGAACGATTCGAGCCGTGTTTTCTCCGGTCTGGTTAGTGGAAGAAAACTGAACAGCGAGCGCGTTCGATCAGTTGCGGCGCCGGCAACGAACTGCTCTGTGATCCGTTCGGTTACGCGAAAGATGTCGCGACTGTGCTCATAATAGTCGCGCATAAAGACCTCGCTGCGAAGTTGGCCATTCGGCTCGCCGTAATTAAGACGTTGTGCCACCTGCTCCTGCATGTTCAGCCGAAGGACCTCGGTCGCGCGTTTTGTTGCATAGTGCAGGTCGGTTCGCACCCGCAACAGAAAGTCGTAGGCGCTTTCGAGGCGCCGTCGTTCCGGCTCACTCAGCCAGTCTTTGCCAACGAGATGGGTTGTGGTGACCGTCCCCTCCTTGAAATACGTCATCCAAAGCAGGTTTTGATAATCCCGCAGACCGCCGCAGCCGTTCTTCACATTCGGCTCCTGCATGTAAACGCTGTCGCCGAACTTCGCGTGGCGCGCCGCCTGGTCTTGCATGCGGGCTTCCACATATTGCCGCTCGTGACCGTCCACGCATTTTGCGCGGAACCGGGCGCGGAACTCGTTAGCGAGCTGCTCGTTCCCGGCCACGAATCTTGATTCTAGCATCGCGGTTTTGGTCAGCATGTCGCGATTCGCCTCGCTGATAGCTTCTTTGATCGAGCGGGTAGAGTGACCGACTTTGAAGCCGATGTCCCATAGCAGATACAGGATCTGCTCCACGATCTGTTCCAGCTGGGCCGGAACCTTCCGCCCTTTGCCTTCGTGCAGGAACATCACGTCCACGTCACTGAACGGATTCAGCTCGCCGCGTCCGTAGCCGCCAAGCGCAATGAGCGCGAAGGGAAGTCCAGCGCCGGCGCCCGGAGATTGCGCCACTATCGTCGCGGCCCGGAACACGTGTTTCAGCAGCACATCGATAAGGTTGGCGCGACGCGAGCAAACTTCACGGCCGCCGGCGCCTGCCTGATGTTGCAACCGCAGCCGGTGTTCCTCGATGGTGAGGAACTTCTTGTAGAGCGGTAAGACTTCGGTCGGTCGCCGCGCGCCAGTCGAAGCAAGCTGGTTTTCAGCGTGTGCGAGAACCTGATCTAAGTGCCGGGACATGACCGGCCTAATTGTCCGGTTTTCGAAGCTCCTTTGCAACCGGCGTCACAACCCCATTTGAGCATGCTGCATGCGTAGAGTCGGCGGGAACGACAAAGTTCGAAGCACGAATCTCGAAAAAAACCACGGTCCCAACAATAAACGTGGTGCCGTGCAGTCGCTTGTTTCGAGCTTCGAATTTCGGATTTGGGATTTTCGAATGTTTAGCGGCCGTGCCGCCGCTAAAGTTCGATGGCGTACCTCTTCAGCTTATTATATAGAGTAGGGCGCTGGATCCCCAGAAGCTCAGCTGCTTTCTTCTTGTTGCCGTGACATTGGGCAAGGGCTTGCAAAATAGTGCTTCGTTCCATGTCGTCCAGGCTTTGCACGCCCTGCCGCGGCACCGCCGGCAATTCGCTTTGTTGAAGGACGGTGGGCAACTGCACTTCAGCGGGCAGTTCTTTGACCCCGATAAGGTTTTGCCTGGACAGGACTACCGCATATTCGATCGCGTTTTGCAGTTCGCGCACATTACCCGGCCACGAATAATCCAGTAGCTTCTGGAAGGCGTCGGGAGCGATTGCCGGTTCGGGCTTGCCTAACTGTTGGGCGAACTGTTTCACGAATGACGCAACCAGCGGCGGGATGTCCTGTTTCCGTTCCCGCAGGGCCGGCACTGCAATTTGAAACGTGTTCAGCCGGTAATATAAATCGGAGCGAAGCCGGTTTTCCGCGAGTGCCTGCGGGATCGGCCTGTTCGTCGCCGCTATCAGGCGGAAGTCGGCTTTGAGCACCCGTGTGCTCCCGAGCGGCCGGTATTCGCGTTCTTGTAACACTCGCAGAAAGCGGGTCTGGAGATCGGCCGGCATATCGGAGATTTCGTCCAGAAATAACGTGCCGCCATCAGCCTCAGCGATCATTCCGGGAAAATCGTTAGTCGCTCCCGTAAAAGCGCCCTTTACGTAACCGAAAAGTTCGCCTTCAATCATGGTTTGCGGAAAGGCGGCGCAATTCAGCTTAACAATCGGTTTCTCGGCGCGCCGGCTACGCTGGTGGACTGTATTTGCGATCACCTCTTTACCGACGCCGCTCTCACCGGTGATCAGGACGTTCGCCTCCGACGGCGCCATCGCGGAGATGAGTTCCTCGATTTGCTGCATCGCCTTGCTTGTAAACACCGGCGCAAACCGGGTTTCGGCGATCTCAAGCCGTCGCTCCAACTGCTGAGTTCGTTGCCGGAGCTCGGCGGTCTCGCGAAGTAGCGACTGCTTTTCCACCGCCTTTTCCACAAGGCTTAGCAGCTCTTCGGGCGCATACGGTTTGCTGATGAAATGATAGGCGCCGCGCTTGATCGATTCGATCGCGTTATTCAGTGAATCGTGCGCCGTTAGAATAATGACCTGCATTTCCGGGTACTCGGTCTTGATCTGATCGAGCGTGTGCAATCCTTCTGCGTCCGGCAGTTGCAAATCGAGCAGGACCAGGGCCGGCAGGTTGGCCTTCAGCGATTTCAGACCGGCCGCGGCGGTGGCGGCGGTGTCGACTTGGAAACCGCGCCTGGTAAGCAGCGCTTCCAGCGTCATGAGAATCGGCCGCTCGTCGTCGATGATCAGTATTCGACGGCTCTCTCCAACCGCGGCTCGACTGGTCCCGTTACGTTGCTCGTTGCTCATTCGCCTTTAGCGCGATCACTCCCGCGCCCGAAACGGCAGCTGAATCGTAGTGATAAGGCCGGATTGTTCCGGATCGTATTGAGCCTGCAAAGTCCCTCCCTGTCCCTCGATGATCATCCGCGCGCGATTTAGCCCAAGGCCGTAATGTCCACGATTAACCCGGCGCAAGGGTTCGCGGCCCCAGTTGTCGGTGGGTAGGTCAAAGTCGGTTTTCGGCTCATATAGCGTCAGAACCAGATTATCACCTTCGGTGTTGCCGATAAAGCGTAGAGAAGACCCTGCCGGCTGGTGCTCGATTGCATTCCTAAGTACCTCAAGCACAGCATCTCGCAACAGCATCGGGTCCATCTGAACGTCGGTTTGCTGACCGACGTTCAGCTTCCATTGGATGGCATCGGCTTGTTTCGGAAATTCCGTTTTCACGGCAGTTCGGAGGTCCTCCATGAAATCGCTCGCGCTGTAGGTGATAAGATTCGGACCCGGGGGGTTGAGCCTGGTGGTGAGCTTCTGCAACGCAGTGGCTGTGTCAGACACCATTTTGCGGAGCCGTCGGACCTCTTCTTTCAATTCGTCATCCGCGGCCAGCTCAGCCAAAAAAGCGGATTGCAGTTCCACTGCATTCAGATGATTCCGAACGTCGTGACTTAGCTGACGCAGGAAGCGGACAACGTCCTCCCACGCAACCTCAATGCCGGAATTGGTTGTGCCCTCGTTAGACTGCATTGCCTCTGAGTTCAGTTGTTTGCGGCGAACCGATCTTCGCCCGGATTGTCGCCGTCGGTGGTGTGAATGGTCTTATTGTTTGAGGCCAGGTGGTGAACAATGTGGAAAACATCTTCCGGATCGGCGTCTACTGCCTTGGCGATTTGCTCGGCAGTTTGGCCGTTGGTCGACAACTGCTTTTCCACTTTGCTTTGCAGCTGGAGTAACTTTGTTGCGGCTTTCTTTCCAGCTTCCACGCCCGGCTGGTTGTAGGCGTTGATATTCACAAGCGCTCCATAAAATCCGACCGCCCTCTCGTACAGAGCGATGAGCGCACCGATGTGAAACGCGTCGACCTGGCTGATCCGCACCACGATTGATTCGCGAGCTTTTTCGAAGAGGGCTGATCGTGTGCCGCGCAGGAAACCGTGCAAATAATCACCAGCGGTAACACCGGGCTCGACCTCAGTCCGGGCATTGTTGTCGGTATCTTTGTCCACCTCAATGAACGTGACGAAGAAGTTCAGGACACCGTCCCGAAGCTGCTGAACATATGCGTGCTGATCGGTAGAGCCTTTGTTGCCGTAAACCGCAATCCCCTGATTCACCCTGTTGCCGGCGAGGTCGTACTCTTTGCCTAACGATTCCATCACCAGCTGCTGAAGGTATTTGCTGAACAAGGTCAGCCGATCCTTGTATGGCAGGATCACCATGTCTTTTTCGCCGCGGCCGCCGCCCGCGTAATGCCACATCAGCGCCAGGAGCATCGACGCGTTCTCCATCACGTGCGGCTGCCGCGTTCGGTCGTCCATCCTTGCCGCGCCGGCGAGAAACTCGTCGATATTGAACCCTTGAAGCGCCATCGCTAACAACCCGACGGCGCTCATCACGGAGGTACGTCCTCCAACCCAATCGTGCATCGGAAACCGATCAACCCACCCGTTGGTTTTGGCGTAGCGATCGAGATCGCTACCGACACCAGTAACGGCGACCGCATGTCGTGGAAATTCCAACCCGGCGGCTTGGTATGCGGCTTCGGCCGCCTTCATGCCGTTGTAGGTCTCTTTCGTTCCTCCGGATTTGGAAATCACGATCGTTAACGTCTCGGTTAACTTCGAGCCGAGCCGGGCAAACACCCGTGCAAACCCGTCCGGGTCGGTGTTATCGAGAAACTGAATATCCATCGGATCTTTTGGAGAACCGAGGGCATCGGCAATGAATTGTGGGCCGAGGGCGGAACCGCCGATTCCAATCAGAAGAATGTGTTTAAATCCCGGTGCCGATGCTGGCCGAATTTTGCCGGCATGCACGTCCGATGCGAATCCCTTGATCCGGTCGTTAGTCTTCTCAATGTCCTGACGGAGTTCCGGATTAGGCGCAAGTCCTGGGTTCCGCAGCCAGTAGTGACCAACCATTCGTTTCTCATCCGGATTTGCGATCGCGCCGTGTTCAAGTTCGCTCATGGCCCGGAAAGCCTTGTCGGCGGACTCCCGCATCCGATCGAAGAACTCGGCGGGGAAATTCATCCGGCTGATGTCGATCGAGAAACCGAGATCCTTATAGCGGAGGAAATACTGCTGAAAGCGCTGCCAGAGAGAGGAGGACGCCATGGCTGAATTATCTCGACGGACGCAGTTATGTCGCTCTTTTTTTGGCCTGTCGCCGAACATCGGCTGGAGCGCATGCCACAACCGGAGGGCCAGGGAGCGGCGGCTTCCCAGCCGCCGAATAAAACACCCCAGGCGGTTCGGACGACCGCCCCTCCTTGTAGATTCCTAGTAGCGGCGATTGACCTCAATCGCCATTTTCCGTCTGCGCTTCAGCGGGCTGGTGACGGCGCTTTCGCTGGCCCCTGTTTCACCGATGTTTCCGCGTTCTGGCCGATCTCGTATTCGGGCTTCGCCACACCCATCAGCCAGTGGTCGAACCAGCCAACAATGTGCTGCAGCCTTTCCACCCGATGCCATGGCTGTCCGGATCGCGATAATTCATGTGACTCGTTTGGAAACCGCACCATCACCGCTGGAATTTTTCGGAACTTCAATGCCCGAAACATTTCTTCGCCGCCCGCGGCCGGAGGTGTGCGGTAATCCACCTCGCCGAGAATGAACATCATCGGGGTTTTCACTTCCTTGATGTAGGTGAGGGGCGATCGCGCTTTAAAATCTTCCTCCTCATCAAACGGTGCGCCTTTAAACCAGCTGGGTTGAAACAGCGTGAAATCCGCGGAATACCACCACGCGCTCCAACTGGCGATATCACGCTGGGACACGGCAGCAGCAAACCGGTTCGTGTGACCCACTACCCAATTGGTTAACAGGCCACCGCCACTGCCGCCGGTCACCCCAAGTTTCTTTTCGTCCACATATCCGCGGCGGATCACTTCATCGACTCCAGCCATCAGATCTTTGAAGTCGTCGCCAGGGTAATGATACTGAATCACGTTTCCGAATTCCTGACCATACGTGGTACTGCCGCGCGGATTCGGGTACAGCACCACGTAACCCTTCGCCGCCATCCATTGGAACTCGTGCTCGAAAATGTAGCCGTAGGCGGCGTGGGGCCCACCGTGGATGTCCAGAATCAGCGGATACTTTTTACCCGGCGTAAAATCCGCCGGCTTTTGCACCCAGGCCTGGATCTTCTTTCCGTCGAAGCTGGTGTACGAGATTTCCTCCGGCTCGGTTAGGTTCAGTTTGGACAATAATTCGTCGTTTACATGCGTCAGCCGGCGAGGCTCTCCGCCGTTCCGATCCATCACAAACAAATCGGTGATCAGGGTCGGTGTCGAAATGGTGCAGACGATATTGCCCAGATCAGCGCTCGATCTAAACCTAACGACCGCCTGGTTGCCATGGCTTAAATCGGTTGGTGTACCAGTCGCCGCATCGAACGAAGCGAGGATGGTTCGCCCTTCCTTACCGTAAACATCGACGATGCTTCGGCCGTCCGGCGTCCATAACGGTGTGCTGCCACCGCCGCCACGCGGTGCGGCGCTATCGCCAAACACGCCAGTTCCAAAATCGAAATCGAACTTCTCGGTCAGGTTTCGGGGCTGTGCATTGGCGGCAAGGTCGACCACCCACAGATCTGGTTGAGTGTAAGATTGCACCGGTTGAGTAGCGGAAGCGACGAACGCCAGCCGCTTCCCATCGGGGCTGACGGACAAATCGCCCACTGCCATGTCGAACGTGTTCAGCTTCGCTGGGTCGCCGCCAGCGGGACTAACCGCGTAAAGTTCGGTTTTTGCGGTCTGATAGTACGGCTCGTCTACCCGTAGCGAGGTGAACAGGATCTTGGAGCCATCTTTCAGCCACGTCGGGTTGCCTTCGTCGAATCGACCGGACGTAAGCTGCCTCGGTTGCACTTTCTCTTCCGCCGCGTGCGGTGCGGAGACGACCCAGATGTGCTGTGGATGCTTGCGATCCAGGTATCCTTCGTTGTCTTCGCGGTAGATCGCCTGCGTAATCACGTGGATGTCGCTCTCATGTTCACTCTCGCTCTCCGCCTTCTGCACAGCGGAATCACCGGCGCCGGACGACCCTTTGGCGGGCGAACCCGAACCGCTCGACCCCCGCGATGGGGAAGAACTCGGAGAAGCTGAAGCTGACGTCGCGTTTACCGCCGCTTTCAACTCCTGTTCTTTGCGTTTTTTCTGCTCCTGTTTCTTCAGATCATCTGGGTTGGTAGAACTGGTGAACGCGATAGATTTTCCATCCGGCGACCACACCGCATCGCCCGCGCCCTTTGGCAGATCGGTGAACGCGAAGGCGTCGCCTCCGCTCATCGGTAGCATGCACAGCTGGGGCGGCTCGGGTTTTCCATCTTTCTCGGTGGCCCTGGCGAACAACAGGAACTTTCCATCCGGCGACCAGCGGGGCGCCCCGTCATGATCGCCTTTGGTCAGCTGATGCGGTGGCTCTTTCCCGTCGGTATCAACCAGCCAAAGCGAAGTGTTGTAGCCTTCCTTCTTCTCGTTAGTGGTTACCCGCACAAACACGACGCGCGAACCATCCGGCGAAACCCGGTGATCGCCGATCCAGACAAAATCGAACAGATCCTTCTCAGTGATACTGCGCTTCTGAGCGAAAGCAGGGACGGCGTTAACAAGGACGAGAAGAGCGCAAATGACGAAGGTTCGCATGGAGCGGAATGCTACCGGAGAAAGAACAGGGTGTCGACCCCGGCCCGGGCGCCTGCCGGGGAAATCCGAATCTCGAATCCCGAAGCTTGAAACAAATTCAAACCACCCTTGGAGATTTCCAAGTTTGTTTCGGACTTCGGATTTCGAGCTTCTCCCTTTCTGCTCCCCAGTTGTGGTCGTTCGCGATCTACCTAAAGTCTAGCCCCTATGCCGTACAAAGACATTTCTCCGCCAGCCGGCCAGAAGATCACTCGCGACCAGACGCTGAACGTTCCCGATAACCCGATCATTCCGTTTATTCGCGGCGACGGAACCGGTCCGGACATCTGGGCGGCCAGCGAGCGAGTGTTCGACTCCGCAGTAGAGAAAGCTTACGGCGGTAAAAAGAAGATAGCGTGGTTCGAAGTGTTCGCGGGCGAAGCGGCCAAGAACAAATTCGATAGCTGGCTGCCGGACGACACCGTCGAAGCGTTTCGCGAGTATCTCATCGGCATCAAAGGTCCCCTAACCACACCCGTCGGCGGCGGGATTCGATCGCTCAATGTCGCACTGCGGCAACTGCTCGACCTGTATGTCTGCCTGCGCCCGGTTCAATACTTCAAAGGCGTCCCGTCTCCAGTTAAACATCCGGAGAAGGTGAACATGGTGATCTTCCGTGAAAACACCGAAGACATTTATGCAGGGATAGAATACCCAGCGGGAAGTCCGGAAGCGCAGAAGATGCTCGATTTCCTTGCCAAAGAGTTTCCCAAAGATTTCGCCAAGGTGCGCTTCGGAACCGCGGAAAAAGCGGCAGAGTTCTGGAAGCGAGTCGGTGCCCCCGAAAAAGACGATGTGATGGTCGGAATCGGAATCAAACCCGTTAGTCGTTCCGGAAGCGTGCGGCTGATTCACAGCGCAATTGCCTACGCGGTCCAAAACAATCGTCGGAGTGTGACCTTCGTACACAAGGGCAATATCATGAAATTTACCGAAGGCGCGTTTCGCGATTGGGGCTACGACATCGCCAAACAATATTATGGCGCAGAAGAGATTGATGGAGGCCCGTGGTGCAAGATTCCAAATGGTAAACCCGGGGCCGGAATCGTGATCAAAGACGCGATTGCGGACATCACATTGCAGCAGGTGCTCACTCGTCCGGAGGATTTCGACGTCATCGCGACGCTGAACCTGAACGGAGATTACCTCAGTGATGCGTTAGCGGCGCAGGTAGGCGGAATTGGCATTGCGCCCGGCGGCAATATTAATTACATCACCGGACACGCCGTGTTCGAAGCAACGCACGGAACGGCGCCCAAGTACGCAAACCAGGACAAGGTGAATCCCGGATCGGTGATTCTCTCCGGAGAGATGATGTTTCGCTACATGGGCTGGACCGAGGCGGCTGATCTGATCCTCAAAGGCTTGAATAACGCGATCGCCAGCAAACGCGTGACCTACGATTTCGCGCGATTAATGGAAGGCGCGACTGAGATCAAGTGCAGCGAGTTCGGCGATAACGTGATCAGCCACATGTGATCGCTTCGCTAGTCCGCTCCGCGAAAGCTCCAAATTCCATATTCCAACATCCAATTAGAGTGCGTTCCGCGGCTGGCGGAACGGAATTGGTTGGTGTGTGGCATCGTATCGCTGCCGTTTCGAGCTTCGGATTTCCAGCTTTTCGGTAGCCTGTATTGGCGGTCCCGAACGGCGGTCATAGGACCGCCTCTACAGTTTACTATCCCTGGTTCGCAAGTTGCACTTGGGAACGCAAGTATCTTCGAAGCTCAGCTTCGTTTGGGTGCTTCGGTCCTTCGAATTTCCGGGCAGCTTGTTTCGAGCTTCGAACTTCGGATTTCGAGTTTTCCCCATCAGGGCCGCCCGTCAGCTACCTGCGTCGTGCTGCCTTGGAGTTCAACCTGCGTCTCGACTTTCTGGATTCGCGATGCTGCTTTCTCGAGCAGCGTCCCAAGCTTCGCAATCTGGTCCTCTTGCCGAGCGATCGTGGTCTCCAGATTTTCTACCTTGTGGTGTTCCTTGAGAAATTCGTTCAGCAACATCGCATTCACCGCCTCGTAACGAACGGTGAAGATTTTTCCCTCGCGATCCCGAACCACCAGATCCGGATTGATCTTCGCCACTTCCTCCGCAATCAAACCGAACTGCGGCGTCGCACACGCGTCCACTGAATCGTTGTAGCGAAACGTGACCGGCTTCAGGGCAAGGATCGATTCGCTGGCTGACGCCATTGGCTTAATATC
>JBJMXE010000016.1:0-49762 GCA_045809745.1 Chthoniobacterales bacterium
CGACGTCCCAAGCTGCGAGTGAGGACTGGTGGATCGGCGCCTTGTTGAGTTCGCCGATTTCGGCAAACGGAATCTCCTTCCCTGAGCGGACAATTGCCTGGATGTAGACAATCGCATCGTGCTCGTCAGCTTTAACGTAAACAGATGAGTAATCGGTTTTTGCCAATTGCCACAGGATCTTGTGGCCTTCACTCTCGCCGGTAGCCTTTGTTTCGTCCTCGTCCTTTTCCGGTCCTTCCTCCTTCGGTGGCCGATTTGGATCGCTAAGTTTATCCAAAATTTTATGCGCTCGTTCGCTTCTCATTCCGAGTTCGAGTCCCAATACGGGAGGTTTGATTTTGACGGACCTCGCGTTGGCCAATCGTACCTCAAGAGGCGCTAACGCTGGAGAAGAGGGCGGCGAGGGCGAAACCGCTGGTCCGGTCGGAGAAGCGATCGTCGTCGTCGTGGCAGTGGCTGTGGCCGCAGACGGCGCGTGATCGGCGGCGCTGACCACCGTCCACGAGGCGAAGCTGTATACGACAAGGCTCAGCCTTAACCCGCCGGCCCGCTCCTTCATTTCAGAAAGGATTACCGATCTTGAACTCAGTGCCGCCGCGGGTGAGATCGCTAAGCGTCACATTCTCCCCGCTGGCGTTTTGTTGCTGGGCGCGCCCGCGTAGACCGCACAATACGCTACCGGCGATGATATGCTTGCTGGCGTCATTGTTGTGAATGCTGTCCAGAAAGGAATTCAATGCGTTCACCGACATCCGAACGCTGATTAATCCCGCTGCTTTGTTGATGAAACCGTGAGTCGCAGCTCCGCGAACGGTGTCGGTGGTGCTGCCATCGAAGTTTCGCGTCGTGGTGCCCCACTTGAATGAAAGGGTACCAGCGGCGTCAGTTTCCGCATCGATGAAGAACATGTCACCACGATCAGCCATGCCCTTCGAGAATTGGTTTCCTGGGGGACCCACAATACCGGTATCCGGGGCGTTGGCGGAGAAATACATCCGCCAAACCGTCAAGTTAGGCATTGCCGTTAGATCGGAGACTTTCATCGTTCCAGTGATGTAGAAGCCGGTGTTTGAATCCTGTGATTGATATTTGATCGTTAAGATATCGACCGGGCTATTCGCCGGCGCCACGGCCACCAGGCCGCTGGATTGGTCCTGCGGAAAATCCGTTACCTGCTCGCCGTTAGGCCCCGGTTGCATCGGCTGGGGCGCGGGTGAACCCCCGGTTCCGAGCGTTCCGGGCGTAGCGAATGGCTGGGCCGGGAGCGTGCCGGGTTCCGGTGCTGTGCCATTTACAAGATTCGGCAGGGCTACGCCGGTTGCGGTGGGTCCGGAGATTTGCCGGGTGACGTAAGTATGTCCTCGAAAGTCGATGTGGTCATCGGTGAATCCAATCACCGCCGCGCCCGCCGGATCGAAGTTTATTTGGAAGTAATCGATCAGGTTTCGGTTTGGCGACTGGCCTCCCACCACCAGCCCCTTGGTAGATATGTTCCCGGTGTGGATTGCATGATCGCTCGCTTGAACGAGCTGAAATGTGGGATTGCTGCTATTCGCGGCGGTTCCGAAAGCGTAAAACAGCCGCCAATTGGCGTTGTCGTCGTTTGCGGCATTGTCGGTGGCGTACCACGCTACACCGACTGTTCCGGGAGTGGGGCCCGCCGCGAGCCACGGCATGAGGTTAGTCTTTTCCAGTGTGTCGCCCGCGTCGTTTACTCGCACCGGCGCGGCCCACGTCTGACCCTTGTCGGCTGAGCTGACGAGATAGATGTCGTGTCCATCAGAATACACCCCGTACACAGTGGCCGCTCCGCCAGGATTGCTGCCGTTGTCCGAGGCCACTCGAATGGGGAAAAAGATATTCGCGCTATCTACGCCGGCCGGAACGGCGCTATGGACGGTGTAGGTAGTGGGTGCTCCGCCGACCGGGACGGCTCCGTTGCTTGGGTCGCCGACCGCTACATGGCCATCGTTACTGCTGACATAGACGATACCGTTCTGCTGGTCGACATCCAGAGCCCCGGTTTGCGGAAAAGAGATGCCGCCCGCGGGCAGAGCCGGTCCATAAACCAGACCACCGTCGTTAGACTGCTGAACGAAGGCGATGCCTTGGGCAAAATTTCGGTAAACCAAATAGACGTTCTGATTGCCGATGAAGCCCATCCATTGACGGTCGTTAACTGGGACACCGGCTACAATGTTGCCCGCGCCGTTAAATTGAAAGGTCTGCCCGCGATCGAGCGAACGTCCGACAGTAACGTTCGCCGCTAACAGGCTGGCATAGGCCATTACGGGATTTGGCTGCGCTCCGACGGCGGGAATCGGAGTGGCACCCGGCACGCCGGCGTCACCGGGGTAGTTACCAAAACCGATGGCCAGATCGATATCACCTCCGCCCAGAGCACCAGCGGCCAGTGCGTTTTGCCCGGCGTCGGTAGTGGGGGCGTCGGGCTGGCCGCGGTAAACCGGCACCCGCATGTTGGGATCGAAGGTCGTACTGTTCGAACGCAGGTCGAAGTAGAACAGATCGACTCCCGCCGGCACCCCGCGAATCGGCATGATATAATAATTACCTTGCTGATCGACCCGACTGCTCGGTTCGCCATCCTGAGTCGAAGTAGGGCATTTCAGGGGACTATTGGCTGAGAACGTCACGCCGCCTCGAATATAGGTCGCCGTCCGCGCGGAACCGCTGTTAGGCATGCCGCAAAAGACATTCCCCACGACCGTGTAAGTGAAGGGCGGGCTGGTATTTGCAGTGGCCGTACTGGTGTCGTCGACCGTTTCGAGGATCCCAGTGCCTTGAGTGCCTACCAAAATCTGCGTAGTTCCGCTGATCGTGTTCAGCACCGTCCCCGGTTTCGGGTTGCCCATCTTGGCGTTCGAATTGGTGATGGTGATGGTGCCGTCCGGCGAGAACGACCCGGAATCGGCGAGCCCCAATGTGGAATAACCCGTAGTCGAGTCGTGTGTTCCGTAGTGATAGGTCACGGCTGGTGGTGTGAGGCCAGACCCCGTGTCGCTGTCCATGCTCACGAAGTAATCAACGCTGTCGATCGGGTTAACGAATTCGATGATCCAGCTTCCGTTAGGGGGAATGCTGTTCAAATTGGCGACCTTCATCGTGTAGGTGATCTTGTCCGCATTCGCTCCCGGCTCCGCGAAATACACTCTTTCGATATCGAGGGTAGTAGTGTCGATGCCCGGGACGCTCGATTCGTCACCGGCCGGATCGGTCAGGATTTGAACCCCGGGAAGCCCGCATGGGGTAGGCGAAGGCGTGGCCGCGGTTCCAGCTGGAGCAGTCACAGCCGGTTTGAACTGCCTAACCGATTTGGTTCGGGCGCTGGTTCGCGCGGTTGCGGTGAATGTCAGCGCGGCCAAAGATGTGACCAGGCAGAGGACTGCCACTCGATACGCGGTCCAGCCCTGTTCACCGTTCTTTTGTTGATACCATGTTCTCATAGCCTAACTCCTCCGTCTCGCTGTCGTTTTCAAAACGGGTTACCTACTTTGAATTCCGTTCCGCCTCGGGTGTAATCTTCAAGCGCGATACCTCCCGAGTTCGTTTCGAACGAGTGTCCGCGCAATCCACACAGAACCGAACCGGACTGGATGTGTTTGGACACATCGTTGCCGTGAACACCATCCAAATACTGATTTAAAAGGTTGACCGGCATTCGCGCGCTAATGGTTCCGTCACTTTTGTTGATGAATCCACGGGGGGCGGTTCCGCGCCGGGTATCCGTTAGCGAACCACTTGTCTCCCTAACGGTAGTGCCCCAGTTGAAGGTGACATTGCCGCTGGTATCGCTCTCTGCATCGAGCCAGAACATGTCACCACGGTCGGATAATCCCTTCGTAAACTTGTTGCCGGTGGGACCGGCCAGTCCGGTTATACTTCCATCGCCAACTTCAGGAGCATTTGCCGCGAAGTACATCCGCCACGTGGTGCTGGGCGGAATCGCGGACAGGTCGGAGAGCTTCATCGTCGCGGTGATGTAGAAACCCTGATTGCTGTCCTGACTCGCGTATTTGATGCTGATGATGTCGAGCGCACTGGGCGCGGGTGCGCTGGCTAACAGCCCGCTGTCGCAGTCCCACGCAAAATCAGTAACCTGCTCCCCATTGGGACCTGGAAGCATTGGCTGCGGAGCTGCCGCGACCACGGTGTTACCGACAATCGTCGGCGGCGTTCCAGGTTGAGCAAAAGGCTGGGCGGCTAATCCCGATCCTTCCTGAGGAGCCGGCACATTACCAACCTGATGAGTTATCGGATCTTCGTGCAACTTGCCGTTGATCGAGGGCCCGCTGATCTGCCTGGTGGTGAATGTTTCCCCACTGAAATCATTGTGATCGTCGGTATAACCAATCACCGCCGCACCAGTGGGATCGAAATTGATTTGGTAATAGTCGATCAAGTTTCGATTGGGCGACTGTCCCATTAGGACCAGTCCGCTCAACGAAATGTTGGCAGCGTGGTTTGCGTGGTCGCTGGCCAGCGCATACTGAAAATGAGGAGTGTCTGCGGCCGCGTCGGAAGTGACCGCGTAATACACTCTCCAGCGCAAGCCCGGGTCGTTCGCAGGACTGTTTGGCCCACCATCAGTTGCGTACCAGGTGATTCCCACCGAGCCAGGGGTTGGACCGGTAGCGAGCCACGGGAACAGATTCAGATGAAGGTTTGGATCTGTAGGAGCGTTGACCCGAACGGGATTGCTCCACGTCTGGCCGTGATCCAGCGAATGAATCAGATAAACGTTAGTCCCATCAGAATAGACGCCATAGACGGTGCCCGGGCCGGTTAGGGTGTAGGAGCCGTCCGAATTAAAGTGCCGCTGATCAGCGGCCACTCGAACCGGGAAGAAGATATTCCCAACGGAACTAATCTGGGTCGCTTGGACGACGCCGTAAGCGGTGGGCGGAAGACCTGGCGCACTAGGCGTTCCATGGGCAACATGTCCGTCGTTGCCGCTTACGTAGACCGTTCCGTCAAATCGATCGACGTCGAGCGCACCGGTTTGCGGAAATGCGATTGGAATCGCCGTGATCGGGCCGTAGCTCAAGCCGCCGTCATTTGACTGCTGCACGAAGGCCTCGCCCTGAGCGAAATTCCGGTACACCAGATACACGGTGTGATCATCCACAAAGCCCATCCATTGCCGGTCGTTAACCGGAGAGCCACCAACCGCATTTCCGGCCGCATTGAACTGAAAGGTCTTTCCCTGGTCGAGCGATCGACCGGTTGTGACGTTCGCCACAGTCAAGCTCGAGTAAGCCAGCACCGGATTCGGCTGAGCGTTAACCCCCAGACCAGCATCACCGAGGTAATTGCCCCAGCCGACGGCGATGTCGATGTCGCCACCTCCCAGGGCGCCCGCCTGTACCGCCGCGGCGCCAGTCGCGGAATCCGGCTTCCCTCGATAAATCGGCACCCGCATGTTCGGATCGTAGGTAGGATTCGGCGAGCTCCCGAGGGTGGGTCTCAGGTCGTGGTACCACAAGTCTACGCCGGCCGGAACTCCTTCAATTCCGCAAACGTAGTAGTTGCCCTGCGGATCCACCCGGCTGCTAGGTTCGCCATCGGAAAAAGTGACCGGCGCTTTGCAGGTGCTGTTAGGCGAAAAGGTGATGCCCCCAGCGGTGTAAGTTGCGGTCCGAAATGTAGGACCTTGAAGCAGCGTAACTGTACCGACCGGCTGATCGGCGGCGGGAGTAGACGCAAAGTAAACGGTGTTAATGTTAAACGAGACAGAATTCACCGCGGTAACCCCGTAGGCGCTCGGATCAAATGATGTCGCCTCGCCGGTTTGCGGGGCGCCGCCAGCCGACTCGCCCACCTGAGCTCCATCGGAGCCATCGGGATTGCGGACATGAATGTAAAGGTCGCGATCGTTGGCCGGCACTGACCAATTAATGGCCACGCCGATTCGTTTGTTGGTGTAGTTCCCTGCGGCGACGGTCAGGACAAACGTGTTTTTGTTTACTCCGGATATTGCGTCCGGTTCGCTGTCTGCCGCCGTGCCAGGCGCATTATCAGTAAACATCAGTGGCGTAGTCGTGCTGTCGGTCATGACACCGCATGGCGGATTGGTATCGCCACCAGGGCAGGCCGTAACATCCGGTGCAGCAGGCGCGATCGGCTGGGCTGTTTTTGCGGGGGTGAATCGATGTTGCTTCCGAACCGGAGTCGCGGCGACAACCGCAAGCGCAGAGCAGATAATCAAGAGTGACGACAGACGGAGCAGCTTCTTCTTCATGGATTCAACAGGCCGAATTGACCAATGGATGGCATATGCCTCGGCAAGCGGTTCTCGTGGGGTGTGTTCTGGTCAGTAAATAATCGTTAGGCAGAGCGGCGTTTCCTCGCCGATCGAACGTGAGCGGTCACCGCAGCCGTGAGCGCCGTCCCCACCAGCAGGGCCACGGGACTCGGTTCGGGCACAGGAATTCCGGTGATCGACAGGGTGGCGAAGATCGGCATCGATGTATCGAACATGCCGGTCATGTCGTTGAACTGAAAAGCAGGCAGGGCGAGCGTGTTTTGCGAGCTATTTGAGCGGTCCGCGAAGCCGGCATCGAAAAGCTGCGCTGCGATCGTGCCGCTTTGCAGAGAGTTCAGGATTGCGGTGGCATTCGCGGGAGTCCCGCTAATTGTTAGGCGAATGAATCCCTGGGATACCGGCGTATTCGGATCCCAGTTGCTGAAGCCGTTCAGCAGCAGGGCAGGGGGAGTGGCGGTTCCACTACTCGGCAGGTTAGCAGTCTCGATTCCATTTAGATGCAGGTGCAGCGTGTTAACGAAGTCATCATCATCGGCATGGGTAGTTCCATCCGGAGGGTAGGGCGTATCGTTGGTAGCGTTAGGCCCGAGGCCGGTGTCCCCGTCAAAGATGGTCAAAGTGATGGAGATCGATGAGATGCTGCTCAGCTGAGTTTGACCGGTAAAGTTGAACGGATTTGCCGTGATCGGAGCGGTGTTGTGGTTAGGGTCATTGCCCTGGGTGTAACCGTTAAATCCGCTTTGCTGCTCGGTATCTGAGATTGTCACCGTCTGCTGGGCGCAGAGGGTGGTGGAAAGCACGCAGGCGGCTACTGCTCCGACAAGCTTGCAGAACATACGATCCACCGACTTGTTAAGTTACAGGTTGCGACGAACTCGTCTGATCCGGGGCGCGCAGACCAGCAGCAGTCCGAACGCGATCAAAGCGCATGTCGCGGGTTCCGGCACGGCCACAGCGCCCAGGGTCAGCGTGGTCATCGCATTGGCAGCATCATTGCCGACGAACACTTCGTTAGGCTGAGCGGCTGTGTCGACGGCGTTATTGCTGACCACGAACGCATCAAGATGTCCATTGCCGGCGGCGAGCTGACTCAGAATCGATGCGCCTGTGGTAGACGGGTCAACCGACATCGTAAAGGTCTGTGTATCCTGAAGACCGAGACCGCGGAATCCGTTCAGGACTATGCCGGTATTGACGCCGCCAGTTAGAACACCGGTGGTAGAGTTGTAAGCAGACGGAGCAGCGAGATAGAGGAACAGGTGACTGAAATCGAAATCAGCTGTGCCGCCCTGTTGAGCCGCGCTGCCGGAATTGCCATCCTGCATCGTCATCGTGAAGGTGATTTGCGAAATCGCACCTCCCAGATTGGTATAGTTGTTGGCGCCGCTGCTGAAGTCGTAACCAGTGTTGGCCGCGCCTTGGCCTGAGTTAACGATTGCCGGATGATTCGCCGGAACATCGTAGATGGCCTGATTACCGTCGCCGGCACTGTTGGTCGCACCGTTATCTTCGCTGACCGTGGAAGTGATCGATTGTCCGTGCGCCAGATTGATGCTGGCAAGGCATGTTAGGAACAGTGTCGCCGCGAGCCGGCGGCGAACGCCGTGGAGAATGTGGATAGTTGTTTCCATAGTGGAGATTCTACAGTAATTCGGGTATCCACAGGAACCTGCGCTTGTGGCTGAACAATTATTTCCAACATTACAAACGCGTCATAATTCGCTCCTGCAACATTGGAAGAATCCGGAAGTAGCGGGTAACTAAATCGTGTCCGGTGGCTTAGGTTCGAGCGTTGTGGCGGTATGCCAACTCGGACACCTCACCTGAAGACAGGGTTCCGCCTGACGGCGTTGCGCCCGGATCCAGCCGTCGCTCCGCCGGCCTTGTAAACGGAGCCGGTTAAGGCGCCCCCGAATCACGGCAACGGCGGAAGCCGTCGGCGGCAAGCCGGACATCAGCGGCGTAGCGAGTTTCGACTGGCAGGGCCTCCAACTTAGAAAGCCGAGCCCACCTTCGATTTCGTTACGTTGACATCTGATCCGCTCACCGACCCGGTGACATCAACATCGTTACGGAACGTCGCGGGAGAAACTGTTGCACCGACTTTGCTCTTGCAAATGTTCACGTCGGATCCGCTTACGTTGTGGTCGTTGTCGATATCACCCAGCAAGACGTTCATCGGAATGGAAGTGTCTCCAGTGTCTCGCCCGTCGCTCAGTCCAATCAAATTGATCATCAATGTCTGGGCGTTCGCCACGTTCGTTAGATTCAGGGTCATCTGATTGCCATTAATGATCGGCGGGCCCGCGAGCTGCGCCGTCTTTCCGGGCCCCGGGCTGATGTTTACGCTTCCAACGGTAACGGGCAATGTCGTGGCAAAGGTGATCACAACCTGATGATCATTCTTGTTCAGTCCCTGACCTTGCCTGCACTCAACATTGTTTTGCCCAAACAGGCTGATGTCGAAAGTTCCGGCCGCGCCATGCGTCTTACGGGAAACAGCGGTGATTGGTCCGATCCCTCCCGAGCAGAAACCGTTGCCGGCCACCGTGTAGGTGGCGGCTGGTCGGCCGTTATCTCTTTGGGCCTTGACGAAAGTATGATCGACCATCGCAGTTGATCGCTCGAGGTTTTCCGATTCTGGCGTATCACCAGTGAAGGTACGTCCGTTTACCGCGCCTAACAGGTCGCCCGGTGCTGGATTTCCGACCAGCGTTTTAGGAATCACCAGGTTGATCGTGCCATCGGCATTGAAGCTACTATTCGGCAGAGATCCACGCTCCGTTTCGGTAGGCAGTCCTACCACCAGGCCGACTACGGCAGTCGTTATCGTTCCCCATTCAAACCTTGCCACCGAATTCTCATCGGTTGTCATACCGACATAGAACTGTTGCGCTTTAGGGTCGTATGCAGTGGCAGCGTAGGAGTTCCAAACGACCCGCCACCTGCTGTTGGGCGGCGGTGTTGCCCCCATAGCCGTCACTTTCATCTGAAATAGAAAATTGGTCGTGCCGGGAGGCTCGCCTACAGCGACATGATCGATTGCGAGTGAGGCGGGAGCTGCGCCTTGGGACTGTTGTTCAGGATGGCCCGGCGGCGTCTTCTGAACTATGAGCCGGGTGCAGGTATCGCCAAGATATGGCGCTGCCACTTCGTTGTTAGCGCATGATGGTCCGACGTCATTAACGGCAACTACGTTATAATAGTACGTTTTCGTCGTATCAGTGGCGGTTACATCATCAAAGGTGTTCTGCGTCGGAGGAAGGTTGTCGGCCAACAAGGTCTCTGCTCCGGCGGCTTCTCCTCGGAACACCCGGAACTTTGTGATTGGCGAGGTGCCCGGATCCGCCTCCGACCAGGAAAGGCGAACGACGCTCGGCCCATCGCGCCGGGCGCTCAGGGAAGGCATCCCGGGCGCTTCTTGCGCTGGCACTGCGGGGTTGGGAGAGCTGATCAGGCGGCGGCCGCTCGACTGCCGGGTGATAGTCATTCTATCAGTGTAGGCATTGCCGTTACTGGTGTTCGCCTGGATGCAATGAGCGTCGGCACATCCGTCGGCAAACCCGACTTGGACCCGGCCCTGCTTGTCCATCGTCATGTCGAAAAAGTCGAGCATGTTGCGTGAGATATCTGCCTGCCCGTGTGCCCAGATCGGGCCACGTTGGACCGGGTCGTTAGGCGTGGCATCGGTGGTTGTCCAGTGGGCGCCACCATCAAAGGTGTGGGCTATGTAAAGGTGCCATATTCCGGTGAAGGTAGGCACCGTCGGATCTCCTCCGACCGTCGAGCCGAAAAAGGCGACTGCTGCCCGCCCGCCATCGCCCGCTACCGCTGCCGGGTACATGACGTTTTTCAGGCCGTAGACCGCGCCCACATCGTAGATGTTGGTCCAGTTCAGGCCGTTGTCGTCGGAAACAGCCACGACCATTTGAGAACCCCCATTTCCACTGGCTGGTCCAGCGGCGACGAAACTGGACATCGCGAAGTAAACCCTCCCGTTGT
This sequence comes from Chthoniobacterales bacterium, assembly GCA_045809745.1. Lineage (GTDB taxonomy): Bacteria > Verrucomicrobiota > Verrucomicrobiia > Chthoniobacterales > UBA10450 > DATFCK01. The sequence continues at coordinate 10,286 of JBJMXE010000016.1, forward strand.
CATCGATTGATATGGCCGGATCCTGGAAGTTGGGGTTGGAAGTAGTCTGTCCAATCGGCCGGATGCTCCAGGTGAGTCCGTTCGTTTCGGAAACGACCACCGCTCCGTTCGGTCCGCAACTGTTGTTAGGCACAAACACCGTGCCAACTTTCCCGTTAGCTACGGTCGCCGGAGTGTTAGGCGTCACTTTGACATGGCCGTGCAGTCCCACGCACTGCGTTGTCCACATGTCTATAGGACCTGTCGGCCAGGTCTGACCACCGTCATCGCTGCGGAATGCGAACGCTGGTCCGACGAGGTCTTGCGATGCGTAATAAATCGCGTCGGCGTAACCCGGTTTGGTGGGAGGAAGCGGGGAATGATACGGCCCGCCGCCAATCGTTTGGTGATCTACCCCGGACCCGAGGGGGGTTGAACTACCTTGCCAGCCTTGGGGCCCCGGGTTACCCAAGGCGTCCTTGCCGTCCGTGTCGGTGAATGAAATTTTGCACGTCGGATTCAGCAGAGTCAGCTGCCCGCAAAATACCCGCCCCGTTATGCGATCGACGAATCCGATCGGGTCCGAATCGACAAACTGCGAAGTCGGGGACTGGCTGCGGTAAAACAAGGCATTGCCGCCAGCGGGACAACTGTCGTCGAACTTCACAAATACGGTTTGCAAGTCCGCCTGAAAAGCGGTGATCCCGTTCACTGGATCTTGCGCTGAATTCCAATTCACTCCCATTGACGGTTCGCCGGCGTCGTTACCGAGGTATTCAACTGTCACTGCGCTCGGGCCTTGGCTGCTGCTGTCCATCATCACCAGGTCCGGAGGCGGTTGAAAATTCTCGTAGCCGATCTTCGGCCCATTGTCCTGAACGGCCGGCGAGATTGGACCAAATTGCGGAGTCGACGAGCCGCCAACTACCGGACTGTTGTCGTAGGTAAAGGTGCCGTTGTAGTCGAAAGGGGCCATTTGTGGTACTCCATTGGGAGTGGGCGTCTGGGAGATCTGGACCTGATACTCTCCAGCGGGAACTCCGCCGCCCGGCTCCCACACCAGAGCCTCCGACGAAGTGGCGGCGTCCTCCGTATCGATGAACACTGGATTCGGGTCGGAGCCGTACAGGAGGCTGACGCTGATGTCGTTAGTCGGGACGGTGGCGCTGGTTTGGACGACGATGCGCGTCTGACCAGCGGGTACGGTAAAATGATGTCGGGCCGATCCGCACGGAAAAGTGTGCGGATCATAAGTACCGCTGAACGGCGCCGGAACCGACGCCGATGGCTGGATGGCGTTGCGTTTGGAGCCGCTGCCAGCGAAGAATCGACTTCCGGCAAGCGCATTCGAAAACGCAAGCCCGAGGCAGAAGAGGGCAGAGATGAGGAATAAGGTAGCGAGCGCGGCGCGAGCGATAACTGAGTGTGGAGTGAGCTTCATAACATTACTGATTTGTAATTAACCGCGGATGCAGGCGCGATTTCTATTACTTCGTTATGCAGCCCACGCCCGGGCGCATCGCCCGAGCATTTTGGTGAGGGTTCCTGCGTTTACAGCCGTCCGAGTGCGGCCCGGGCCAACGACTTTGCCTTGGCTAACTTGGCGTCACTCGGATCCGTCCCGCTAACGGCGATACTTAGAATCCTATCACCTCGCAAAACGTAGAGGACTCCAACCGGCATCCAGTACGCCTCCGCTCCCAAATCGTTAATTTTTACCGGTGGAAAGCGCCGTCGCTCTTCGGATTTGTCCGCTTCCTCGGCGTCGCGATCGCGATCCAGTTCGGAGGCCGACGTGGTCGTGAACATGCGTTTCCATAGATCGACCGGCGACCGACCCTTCGTGGCGGGATCCTTTTCGATTACCGAAATCTCGACAGCCGGTTGCATATCTTCTTTGAGGTAAAAGCATTGCGACACATAAAGCGATTTGTCGCTGCCACCGGCGCTCTTGGTTTCCTTGATCTCGTCGTTTTGAGCCTCGGCGACCTCCTTTGGGTCGAGGAGCGCGCACACGTTGAAACGCGGCTCCCCCCACTCGCGTCTGACTAACGGGGACGGGATGGTCACGAACGACCGCGGCTGCTTCGTGGGGCTCGCGCTTTTCGGGTTGTCGCACGATGCGCTGAGCAAAGCGACGCCCACAATTATCGTTCTTGCCACCATGTCCTGGTCGAGTTCGTAACCAACGTCACTATCGAAGCGTCGCATGCGAACTTGAGAATGCCAATTGGCCTCAACAAGCCACCGGGCCCCGCGTTCAACCGCTCACAGTGGTGATCAATGAGTTGCGAAAGCTCAACTGTCATTCCACAATCTTTTTCCACCAAAATGCGATTAGTATGTCACACCGTTTTCCTGTTACTGCCCTAACCGCCGCTGTCGCCATCGTTACGGCGTGTTCAAAGCCAAATTCGACCGCAACTTCCGAATCGGCCGGTGATGTCGGAGCAATTGACGCATGCAGTCTGCTGAACCCTGAAGAGATTCGCTCCGTACAAGGCGAGGCGGTCACGGAACAAAAGCCCAGCGGCAACGACCCGATGTCGCAATGTTATTTCGCCACCACCACGCCGGTGAACTCGGTAGTCATCACCGTCGTCCGATTAGCGGACACGGTGAAGCAGGGGCGTTCGAATTGGGAAAAGATGCTCAAAGCCCCAAAAGAGGAGGAGAGCGAAGGCAAAGCTGGAACGGATCGAGACCAGGCCGGCCGCGAAAAAGAAGAAGAGCGGGCGCAACCGCAGAAGATCGAAGGCGTGGGAGACGATGCATTCTGGGTCGGGAATCGGTTCGGCGGCGCCTTATATATCCTGAAAGCAAATCGTTATGTTCGAGTCAGTGTAGGCGGGGCCGATGATCAAGCCGGGAAAATCAAGAAGTCGAAGACCCTTGCCGAGATGGCATTGAAGCGTCTGTAGCCTCAACGCGGCCGTTTCTGATGGCGGCGAGTCTTGATTCGAATGTGAATGCACAACGCATTGTGCCGAGCATGTCTCTGATCTGCGCCGCGCTGATGGCAGCCTGTTCGAAACAGGCGGCGTCGCACGTTTCCGAACATCGATACCTGAACGCCTGCACTGTTCTGACCGCGGACCAGATCCGCTCCGTCCAAGGCGTTCCTCTAAAGGAAGCCAAACCGAGTGGCAGCGGCGGACCTGGGTTCGGTTAAGGTAACCCCGAGCCAACCTTGCTCTTGGTGATGTTCACGTCCGAACCCGAGACGTCCCCGGTAACGTCTACATCAGTCCGGAAATTCGACTGCGATAACGTCGCGCCGACCTTCGACTTGCAAAGATTCACATCGCTGCCGCTTACGTTACGGTTGGCGTCGATATCCCCTAACAGCACGCTCATGGGCACACCGACATTTCCGGTATGGGCGCCATCGTTTACGTTGGTGAGTGTGACCACCACGGTTTGGGCGTTGCTCACATTGTGGAGATTCACTGCCACTTCGGTGCCGCTTACAACCGGCCCGTCCGCCGTCGCCATATTATCCTTGCTGGTCACGGTGGCTCCTCCCGCGCTCACGATGGGTGCGGCAAATTTAAATACCACCTGATAGTCTTTTCCAGTTGGCGTCCCACGACGACATTCAACGCCGGGTGTGCCAATCAGGCCTAACGGAATATCGAACGTCTTGTTCGCGTCGCCGCCATGCACTTTCCGGGAGGCTGCTGTCACTTGGAACAAGCAATTTGTGTTCGTTGGCGCCAAGCGGCTTGCCGTGGTCACTTCCTTGTCTGGCGTGGTATAACTGATTGTAGGAATCCCGTTGCCATCCAGAACGATATATAGAAAATCAAGTCGGACGCTGCCCACTTCGTCCACGAACTCTTCTTCCCAGGTCGGAGTTGCCGTGTCGATGTTGGAACCGCGCAGATAATACACTCTTGCGTTGCCTTGGTTGGCATCTTCGAGAACGCCGATGTGTGCCGTGCCGCAATCCACCACGAAAGACTGGTCCGAACCCGCGTCGGAGCGCCGGGCGCTTCCATACCTTGGCAGGGTGTGCACAAAGGCGAAGCTTTCGCCCTGGTTGAAGCTGACATAGAGCTTGTCCCCATGAAGAACGTAAAACGTGCCGTTCTGATCGAATGCGGAGTGTGAAACAACGAAGTCCGACGCCGGCCCCGGCCGGATGGAGTGTTTGATTCCGGTCCAATTCACGCCGAAGTCGCCCGTTTTACAAACGTACAGGTCGCGTTGGCCCGGATTCGCGCCATCAGCCGGTTCGGTCCAATAAAATTGCCGATCGGTTCCCCAGGTTCCATGCCGGCCGCCTTTGTGCCGCGCGAAGTCAGCGTTAGGCACTCTCGTGTCGCCCGGATCATTCGGCGCATGTGCCGAGTTACGACAGACGGTGTGAATCGGACCACTCCCATCGTCGCCGACCAGCGGGGTTTGAATTGGATATGTCAGGCCGCCATCGAAACTAAAGATCAAAGAGGCGCCGATTCTCATCCATCCCGCCAGGACATATGGTTCGTCGTTAGGTAACTTCCCTCCGGGTCGCAGATCGCCAAACGGGCCGAGATACGACCACGCCTGATCGTTGCCTGCCGAGGCCAGGGGGTTTTGTACCGGGACGAATGTCTCACCGAAATCGTCGCTGTGGGCTGTGACCGCAACTCCAAGTTCTGTCCCGAAAAAGATGACGTCCGTACCGAAGGCCTGCATGTCTCCTTCGATCCCGAAAGGAACTGAGGCCGGCGCCGGCGGATATTTCTGGGTCCATGTTTTACCGCCGTCCGAACTCTTGAGGATCCGGTTGCCGTTTACCAGCACTGGTAGCAGAACAAACGTATTATTACCGGCGGCCGACAGGTTTCCTTCGCAACACTCGCCGTGATAATTGATCACCCAGTTAGGCGAACGAGGCGGCGCCGGTGGTGGCGGGGGAAATGCGGGTACAACCGTGGCCTGGCAATGGTATTCATCAGCCACGGATCCGGTAAAATAGCCCACGTGTACCGTAAATGTGGTCGAGCCATCGTCGTCCAGATCGCCCGGCTCGATGAAAGCGGTTTCAGTAGTTGAGGGTGCTCCATGTGCCGATTGGGCAACGATCGGGCCGTCGACGGCGCCTTTGTGGATGTAAAGATCGTAGTCGTTCGCCAGAACCAGCCACGACATCGCGACCTGGATCCGTTTGCCCGTCCATTGTGCTGGAGTCCCGATTACGGTGAGCGTGAAGGCGTCGCAGTTCGCGCCGTCCACGCAGGTGCCTTCGCCATTGTAAGTGCCCCCAGCCGCGGTTCCGGTCCAGGATACGGGTGCCGAATTCACGGAGATGGTTCCCGAAGTGGGATTCGCGGCGCCGATCCGAAAGACCGCCATCCCACACACCAACCCGATTACGATTAACACGCACACCATCGTCCATCGCTTGTTGCTCATATATTTTCCTTCCTACCTAATCGAACGGGCTGTGGAACACGGCTCCCACTGGCGACCAAAGGTGGTCCGATCACAGCCGCGACCGCCATTCCGTAATCGTGTGGTCATATCGAGCCGCGGCTAGAGATGTGTACCGACTTTCGATTTCGTAATGTTAACGTCGGAACCACTGACGTTGCCGTCGGCATCCACGTCCCGGCGAAAATTTGTGCCGGAGTTGATTGACCCGCCAACCAACGCCTTGCACAGGTTGACATCGGATCCGCTAACGTTGGCGTTGGCATCGATATCGCCGATTAGCACACTCATCGGAACCGCTGCATTACCGGTGTTTGTCCCGGTCTGAACGTCGGTCAAGGTCACCGTGATCGTCTGCGCATTGGTGACGCCAGTTAGATCAACGGTCACGGTGGAACCGCTCACGTTGCTGACCGACGCTGTTCCCGTCCCGGATGTGACGTAGGCGCCGCTGACCCCGGCGACCGGCGCCGCAAAGGTAACTACCATTTGGTAATCGCCATTTGTGCCCCCGCTCCGTGGTTCAATCGTCGGTGTGCCGACGAGCGCAAGCGGCAGATTGAAGGTCCCGGCAGCACCGTGAACTTTCCGGGATACGGCACTAACCGGCGTAATGGTTGGGGCGGCAATGCACGTCGGAAACGTCGGGCTCGTTAGCCCCAATGGTCCACTGGTCTGGCGAGCGAAGGTAGCATGAGTCGAACTTGAGCCGTTGTCGGCAAATATAATATTGGCCAGACCATCCGGCCCGATTGCCACCTGGAAGAAGTCGGCTAACGATCTGTCACCGCCTGTCGTGAGCTGGCATAACAAACCCTGGTTACAAATACCCCCATTATGCATGACGTGGTCGCTGACTTGCGAAATCGTAAACACCGGTTCGCGTGCATCGCCGTTAAGCGATTGGGCGAACAGGGTGTTCCAGTGAGTATCCTCGGCTGAAGCGAAGTTCGGATCGCCGGGATGATCAGTAGCGTAATAAACGATCTCAACTCTGCCACCATCGCCCGCGGCGACCCATGGCATTAGCGCCGCCCCGGGTCCTTTGCTGACCTGGAATGGTCCGTAGAAGGAGTTGCCGTGATCGTGTGACGAAGCAAACCAGACCATGTATTCGTTAGTCCGGGCGTTGTTCATGGCCCAGGCAACGTAGATGTTTCCGGCGTTGTCGAGAGCCGCGGCCGGGAAGTCATTGGAACAATTCGTCCCTGTGGTTTCCGCTCCCGGAGGAGGGGTTGGCTGCGGGCTCGCAGGAGAATCGAACAAGCCTTTGAACACCGGATGATCGGTGAATGGTCCCGGTGGAGCACCGGCCGCAGCCGGCGCGGCCCCGACCGCTTCCCAAACGTTAGGCATCTTGCCGAATGGTGGATTTTCCCGATTCGTGTTTATGGTCGACGCGTTGAAGATCCCGTAAACCAAATGGCTGCGGGGATCGACCAACACCGGTCCCGGATTGGTGTTCGGGAATGTGGAATTCGGCGGCAGGATCAATTCCGTTGCCGTCATTCCAGCAGCCGGCGGCGACCATCCAGTGTCGTTAGTCAAGGCGTTGAACCGAATCTCTTCGCTGGCAGCTTCATGATCCATCTCATAAACCGTCAGGTCTCCGGCCGCCGGAACATTTCGATCGTAGGCGATCCACTGTCGGTCGCTGGAAGCGTCTACTTCGCCGGCTGCTCCGGCTGGTCCTGGCGCCGCCCAGTTGAAGCCGCCGTCGGACGACTTGGCCACGTTAATGGCAGCCAGTTGAGCCAGGTCCACAAAATAGAGAAGATCAGGCCTCGCTCCATTGGCCTGAGGAACGGGTAGGACGTCTTCGTCTCCCGCACTCAGTGGACGATCTGCCACGGGATTTACTTTCGGCAGAAAGCTGGCGCCGTTGTTGACCGACTTACGCAGCCACGGTTCTCCCGGCGCTGTGGCAAAAATGCAGTTATGGGAGTCTACTTTCAGGCCTGGTTCGCCCCCGGGAGAGCCTAACGAAATGTTAGGCGAGAAGGTCGCGGTGGCCGGACCGGCCGGCGGAATGAACGCGCTCTGGCCGCCGGTCTGCCTGGTATACCACGTCTTGTTATAGCAGTTTGAGGCGGGCGGACCGACGCAATTATTGACTCCGTCGACGAAAGCAATATGAGCGTAGCCGTCGTTATCCAGCGTCATGGTATAATACTCGGCAAGATCACGGGTTGTTCCCGGACAGTTGCCGCCGCGGGAGCAGATCGCGTCATTGTGCACGTTGGAACCGACCTGAACTTGCGTGAAGGTAGGCGTGGTGCTCAGCGCGTTTGTCGTTTGAGCGAAGAATACATTCCACCATTGTCCGTTGTTTGGATTCGGATCCGGCACGTTGTCAGGTGACGTCATGGTGCTGCCGTACCAGGTGATGTCGACTACGCCCGAACTGCCGGCGACGATCCACGGCATGATTGCGCTGTTGTTGGCTGCGCCACTATCCACCTGAACGGGTGAAAGCCAGGTGGCCCCCTGATCGGTGGAGCTCATGAGAAAAACGTGACAGTTGGTCCGAGCGGGAGAAGGACCCGTATTGGTCGACTTGGCGTAGGCGAGATGGAGATTGCCGCCGCGGTCTACCGCCAGGATCGGAAAAGAATTCTCCACACTCGTTCCAGCCGGCCAGGTGATGATCGTTGAAGTGGTCCAGGTGGTACCTCCGTCCACCGACTTTAGTAACTTCAACTGGTTAGGCGTGTTGACGGGGGTGTAAGTGGTGTAAAGAATTCCGTTGTAGTGGTCGACCACCAGATTGTTCTCCCGGGAGATACTGCCGATCGGCGTGAGCATGGTCGGAGCAGTGAAAGTCTTTCCGGCGTCGGTCGATTTGGTGAACCAAATGCCGGTATCCGCCGGGGCTTGGTCGAATGTCATGTACAAATTCTGTGGGCCATCAGCAGCGATCCATTGCCGATCATTAACCACGATGCCGGAAGAAGCAGGATTGACGGTCCACGCCTGATCGGTATTCACAGTTCCACCGGTGCCGCCGTCCTTCGAGACCGAAACCGTGGTGCCGCCCAGATACAGACTGGCTAGGTAAACGTAGCCGCCGCTCGAAACATCCAGCGAATCATCGCCGCCGCCCGCGCCCGCCGTGCATACCGAAGTTCCGTTCACGTTACAACGATCCTGGGCTCCATCCGGTTCGCCGAGATAGATGAAGGTGCTTCCGTTATCGGTCGACTTCCACAAATCGACACCGCCGGGAACGCCGTGAATGGCGGTCACATAAATGTTGCCGAACAAATCGACCTTGATCTCGGGTTCCGCATCCTGGTCTTTGAGGGAAACCACGCCGCCCGGAATCGGCGTCAGAGGCGGCCTAACTAACATCGCCGGATTTGAGAAGGTAAAGGCGGTAGCGGCATTCACGGTCGCCGTGCGCATTGCCACTTGCTGTTGACGGGGCTGTGCGGTGAACCAGCGTGATGCTGCGGGCAGATTTGAAAACGCCAGACAGAAGCAAAGAATTGGGGCGGCGATTCCCAGCACAATTACACTCAATGAACGCCAGTAGTGATGGAATACGTATTTCAATGCGGCCTCCGGGGTTAGAGAGATTCAGGGTCTTGTTGTCTTTCGTGCCTGAGCGGCTCCGCGACTGTCGGCTGGCAAAGAAAAAACGGCTCGGGATTACAGCTTTGTAACAAACGTTAGGCGTTAGCTGGGCAAAACGGGGCGCATGGCCCTGCCAAGGGTAAGCCTGCGGTAAAAAAAAGGGGCTGGCGAATGCCAGCCCCTAAAAGCAAAACTTGGTTGTTAACTGCGATTAGCGCTTGCGGCGCAGAAGGCCGAGCCCCAGCGAGCCCAAACCGCCCAAACCGAGGAGCGACCACGTCGCCGGCTCGGGCACGATCGAAACGACGATGCTAGCCTGATTAGAAAACGCGTGGTTTACGTTGTTTTGATCGACCCAACCTGTGCCGTTGTTCGACACCGTCGAGATAGTGAACTGTTGACCGGCATTCGCGGTCGGAGCCATCAGACCGAAGGTAGCCACGAATCCCGAACCAGTCGTGGTTCCCGCGGGATTGGTAACGGCACCCAGATCCAGGTCATTGCGCGGATTGAGCAGGTTGTCCGGTTCGCCGTTAGGATTCTCTCCGAAGTTCGAATCGTTCGAGGATGACACATCGGCGTTCGTGAAATAGGGATCGCTGAACGCACTGCCGGTGATACTTCGGGAGAGGATCTTAAAGCCGGCAGCAGATAGTTCCTGAAAGAAGTAGTCCAGTCCGGTCACTTGTTCGCCGCCGGTGACCTGAAGGTTCAGGGTGACGTTGAACATTCCACCGGACGTGGTGGTGGTATTTGCCTGAGAGAACGTAAGATTAACGGCCGCCTGGCTCAACGCGGCTGTGCAAACCAGGGCGAGGCAGATAAGGGTGAGTTTTGCGCGGGGTGTTTTCATGGATATGTGGTTAAGGGCAAGCTTAGCTTTTATTATGGTTTTTGTGAATACTTTTTAGTGAATCACAAGGGTTCATTTCATTTCGTTGGCCGGGGCCGGTCAGGACGGGTTCTTTTTTCAGATTCTCCAATCTTTCGCACTGATAGGCTTCGGGATCTTTCAGCAACCGGGTAACCAGGCGTCGGCGAGGATCTTATGGATTTAGCCCGCTTCCGACTCGTCCCTTGGTTAGGTTGACGTCTGAACCGCTGATCGAGCCGTTGGTATCCACATCCCGGCGGAACGTGCTGGCATTCACCGGCGCTCCAACCTTAGCCTTGACCAAATTCACATCCGACCCGCTCACGTTGCGTTCCCCGTCGATATCCCCGAGCAGTACATCCATATATGCGGTTTGAGATGGCAGTGTAGCCTGAGCCGCATCCCGCACTCCTGTCAGTGTCACCGCCAAATGCTGTCTGTTAGGCACATTTGTTAACGACACCGTAACTTGGTTTAAGTTAGGCCCGATAGTCGGCGTGCCGACCGTTGCCGAACCCTGAGCCAAGGATGCGCCGCCGGGAAATATGATATTCGAGCCGAACGTATAGATGAGGGTATGACTGTTGTTCGGACCAGCGATGCGGCATTCTACCGCAGGATTCGTGGAACTTTGGCCAAGCGAAATATCGAAGGGCCCGGCTGCGCCATGCGCCTTCCGCGAGACAACTCCAGGGGCTAAAGCCGCGCAATTTTCGTTTCCGGTAACGACGTAGCTGTTTGCGAATGACAGACTGTCCGGCATTTGATCATGGAGGCTGGTGATGGCTGGGCCGGTGCCGACGGGATTGGTCGTTTGTGACGTTCCAGACAAGAAGCCGCTGATAATGTCGCCTGGACTTAAACCCAGGTCGGCGGCGTTCACGACGATGATGACCTTGTTAAAAGGTGCCACGTAGTTGCTGGTGGGGTCAGCTGGAATGATAGGTTTGGTAGTATCCACAAAACGGCCGTCCACACCGCCACTTGTGTTGCCGCTCGGAGTGTAAGACTCAAACACCGGGGTGTTCGCCGGGCTGGTCTTCCAAGTCATATGGACAGCGCGATAATGGAAAGTGGTGGCCGGCGGTGGATCGTTAATCTTCAAGGCCACGTACCAGGAGGAACCCACTGGCTGCGGCGATACGCCCGGATCGGTGTTGATGGTGAAAACGAGCTTCGACACTCCGTCGGCCGCGTAAGGTTGAGCCAGTTGGAAAGAGAGGAGATCAGCGCCCGGAGGGGCAACACCTGTCCCAAAATTCGCGTCCGCCGAGGGATCAGTCAGCTTCGTTAGGCCAGGTAGGACGCAGGCGCTCTCAGGCACCGGCGGAACAATCGCTACTAAATCGATTTCATTGCTCTGGGTGCCGGCACCAACGGCATTGATGGCCTTCACGTAATAATAAAGATGCTGATTGGCCGGTGGATTCAGATCCGAGTACTTCGGATCGCCGCTCAACGTAGTGAAAAGCTTGGTTTCATTTCCCGGGGCGGTCCCGCGCCAGATCTCGTATTGGGTAATATCGGCGCCACCATTATCAGGGACTTTCCAAGTGAGATGTGACCCTAACGGGTCGCGGGTGCCGGACAGACAAGGTGCTTTCGGCAGTTTCGCGACCGTCGTATCGGTAATCGAATCATAGCTGGCGAATAAAGTCTTGCCGCCGCTTTGCCGCGCGACCCGCATATACCCGACGAAATCGTTAGGCGCGCCACCTCCCTTGCAATCCGCTGTGACACAACCATCGCTGAACCCAAACAGCACCCGGCCCTTATCGTCGATCGTGATCTCATTGAAATCGAGAAGGTTGCGATCGACCGCACCGCCGCCCTGCTGCCAGATACCGGTCATGCTCTGAACGGGATCGTTTGGTGTTGCGTTCACCGTTGTCCAGGTAACGCCGCCGTCGTAGGTCGTGGCTATGAACGGATACCATTTGCCCGGGAAGGTACTCGCCTGGTAATCTCCATTCACATCGGTCCCGAAGAATCCAACCGCGGCCCGATTAGCGTCACCGGCCACTGCTTCGATTTCAGCGGCGTTAGCGATGCCGTGAGTAGCACCGAGATCAAAGTAGTTAGTCCAATTGATAACGTTGCCGACTCGGTGTCCGACCGCTACACGGGCGTGACCTTCCGGCGGATTTCCTGCAGCCACCTGCTCGTTGTTCACGTAGGCGTAGTAGATTGTATTATTCGCGTCGATCGCGATCGAAGGATCCGCGCCTTGAATCTGCGACTTCGCATTTGGCACGGTGAAGTTGATCCAACTGGTGCCACCGTCGGTTGAGAACACTCCGCCCTGCAGACCTCCGCACTGATTGACGGGCAGAAAAGCGGTCCCGTCAGGAGCGACATGCAGATGGCCATGCAGACCTCCGCACGGGCCGCCCGGGACAGGCGGGTTGCTCTGGGTCAGACCATTCCCGGTGTAGGCAAGAACCCCCGGGCCATAATTCATTCCGAGGGTATCGCTGCGCTGGCAGGAAGCCGGCCCCACCACGTCCTGCGAGCAGTAATACACAGCATGACCATGGTTCACCGGATTGGCAAAGGCGCTCAATAGCGCGGGATATGGGCCAGAGCCAATCGTCTCGTGGTCGGCCCCTCCGTTAGGCGGCGTCGCGCTGAGCGGCAGCCAGCTGTCGCCGTCATCATCGGAGTAACCGTAAGAAGCGTTCGCACCAGCAGTGGAATTGGAGGAGAACGTCCGTCCGGTTAACTGATCGGTCCAGAGAATAGGATCCAGGTCGGCGGGCGTGTTAGTTGCCGGATTTGTCTTGTCCTCCCAAAGTGCCTCGCAGCATTCCGGCTTGGCAGGCACTTGCACCTCTCCCGGGGTAAGGCGCCAGATCGGGCCGGAGTTCATCACCATGATGCGGTGGGTTGCTGGATTGAATCCGATGTTAAATTCGCCGCGGCTGGATTCGGCGCTGGAACCTGCCGGTGGCACAAACACCTGGTAACGAGGAACGCCGGGGGCGGTAGCATCGGCGCCGCCGAAATTGGGATTCGCTCCGGGCGTGCCGGGCAGCAGCTCAATCTTCACATGAACTGTTTCCTGCGTCGGAGTATTCGGCACGATCTCGAACGTGTATTTTGTCGTGCCGTCGACTAACGGATTAATGACAGCTACCTCCGGGTTCGAATTGCTGACCGATTGATGGTCTGCCGGATGGCTTCCATCTACTGTGGGGTTAATCCCATTATAGATAAACAGGTCGTAGTTAGACTGACCGGAACCGGTATCGGTCCAGTACATGGTAGCTTTGATCCCACCGTTCGGGTGCATCGCTGCATAACCGGCAGGCAAATCAACCGTTAGAACATAACTGTCACATGGATCAGCCGCATCGCAGCGGGGACCGGAATCAAGCTGACCGAGGCCCAGCGGCGACTGATTCGGAACGTTGAATGGACCGGCATCATAGGTCAGAACTGGATTGGCCGGCGACAGAACCCCGCTTGATGGAGTGGATGCGAAACTGAAGAACGCCAGAGTAGTGGCGAGAAAGCACAGAGTCAGTGCGAAAAGTGTTCGTCTATTCAACAGGCCGGATTCGGGGGCATTTTTCGTGTGCATGGATAGTGTGATTGAATCCGAATCGTAAACGACGGGATCGGAGGCCGGATGTTGGGCCAGAAAACTGCATTACGATTTCGTAATGCCCGTTGAGGGAAGCGTGTCGGGTTTCGGCAGGCGCCTGCGGGTGGCCAGCTGATTGCATTCGCCTAACGACGGGGCCTTGGGATTGGAGAAACGAGAGAGAGGTCCGTAGAGCGGAAGGACAGGGAATTTGCCCTGTCTTTCCACGTTTACTTTGGCCGCCAGCCGATGGTCAAAAACCGGTACCTACCTTGCCTTTCACCACGTTCACGTCCGATCCGGTGATCGATGCGTTCGCATCAACATCTCGGCGGAAGTTGGCCTGCGATACGTTCGCTCCGACTTTTCCTTTCACCAGGTTTACATCGGATCCGCTGACGTTGCCGTTTCCATCTACGTCGCCTATCAGAACGTCCATGCGTGCCGAAGCGCCGTTCAGAACTTCATTGGCTGCGCTGTGGACGCCGTCCAGGTTGACCATCAAATGCTGACGATTCGCCACATTTGAGAGATTTACAGTCACCTGATTGGATAGTGGTCCCAGCGCAGTTGTGGGCGAATCCGCGCTGCCCTGGCCAATGGTGGCAGTCCCCGGAACAGACACGTCCCGGTTAAAGGTTAAGACCAGCTGGTAACTCCGGTTCGGGCCGGGTGCGCGGCACTCGATCCCCGGATTGCCTGTCAACGGCATATCGATATCGAAAGAACCGGCGGTGCCGTGCGCCTTGGTCGATACCACGTTTGCGAGTCCGAATGGCTGCTGCACCAAAATGATCTGGTGCGCGGTGTTGGAGCTGAGTTTTCCACGAGAGTCAGTCACAACCAGCTTCACGTCGTACAATCCAGGATTGGCGAACTGGTGATTGATGATCGCGTTCGGCGCGGTCTGCACCACGTCATCCTCGCCTTCACCGAAGTTGAAGGTGTAAGTCGCAATATGATCGATTGAATCCGGATCGACCGAGCTGCTGCCGTCAAACTGCACTGCCAGTGGCGCCAGACCTTGATTTGTGCTCGCGCCTAACCCGGCCAGTGGCGCGGTGTTCGGCAAGCATAGGTTGGCTGAACGCAGATTGTACGTTCCTGGTCCGGTGGTATCTGGAATCGTTTCGTTCGTTCCGCCTGCTCCCGGAATAGGCGAAGGTGGCGCGGCGCGCACACTTGCCAGATTGATATTGATGGCCTGGCCGGGCTGCAAATCACCGCACGCGCCGCTGCATTTTGCGTGCGCCTTAATGTCGGACTTGTTGATGATCAACGTAATAGTTCCGTCCGGCGTGTAATTGCTCGCCGGATCCAGATTACCGACGGTCGTGAAGAAACGCGCCGGAACTTGCGCTCCTTGCGGCGTAAACGAACCAGTCGTACCGTATGTGAACGTCGGGGTTGAATTATCCGCAGTGGTCATCGACACGAACCAATCTTCCTGCGGGCCGATCACAGTCGAATCAGGCGGGCCGTAGTTCGGTATGCTGAATCGAACGGACCACCGAAATGCCGGAGTCAAGGGGCCGGACAGATCAGCAATTTTCATCGTGAAAACAATCTTACCGGGCAGAAGATCCTGCGGTTCGGACATCGACAATGAGGTGACGTCATGTTCGGCTACGGTGTCGTTTTCGTCACCGGCCGGATCGACTAAAACTTGAACTCCAGGAACGGAGCAGGCGCCGGTTGGCTCGAGTCGCGGCCCGACTGAGAGCGAAACCACGTTGCTCGCCGGACCCTCGCCGACCGCGGAATTCACCGCTTTGATCGTGTAGATGTAAGTAGCCACAGTCGGATCAGCAGTCCGGTCATTAAACGAAGTCTTCGTTCCACCCGCGTGTCCAACCAGGACCTGGTTACCGGGCGTGGTGCCGCGGTAAATATTATAGGAGATGATCGGTGAGCCGCCATTGTCGGGCGCGCGCCACGTTAGGTAAGAAGCCAGGTCGTCGCGACGGCCAGACAGACACGCAGCTTGTGGCAGTACCGGTTCGGCTGGGTTTGGATCAAATTGAGCGAGCAACCCTTTACCGCCGGATTGTCGCGCAATTGTTGCTTTCGCCGTGAATGAGTTCGGAGCGCCGGTCACGCACTGGTCGATGCAACCGTCGGCGTAGGAATAAAGAACACGGCCTTTTTCGTCCATGGTGATCTCGTTGAAATCCAACAGATTCCGCAATGGACTGCTGCCGCCTTCGTTCCAGATACCCGCTTCCCGCTGAACCGGATCGCCAGGGGTGGCGTTCACGGTCATCCAGCTGTTGCCACCGTCATAGGTGTGAGCCATGAACAAATACCAGGAACCTTTGAAATCATTCGCTTCGTGATTTCCGGGTTCAGTGGTTCCGACGAAACCAACGGCGGCGCGATCGGGATCACCCGCCACCGCTTCGACGAATACCGTGTTGTGCAAACCCTGGGCAGCGCCGATATCGCGGTTGTTAGACCAAGTCAGGCCTTTGTTGTGACTGACGGCGACGTGCGCATGCAGACCATCGGTCGTTCCTTCGATCCAGGCGAAGTAGAGCGTTCCGTCCCGTGCTATCGCGACTGACGGATCCAGAATTACCGGTGCAGGTCCGGCCGTAAACCCAGGTCCCTGAACGGGGCGGACCTGCCAGGTTGTTCCGGCGTCCTCGGAAACGACGACTGACTGGACTTCGCTGCATCCACGATTCGGCACGTACACCGTGCCATCAGGAGCGACTTTGACGTGACCGTGAATGCCACCGCAGCCATCAGTAACCGCGTTATAAATCGCAGTAGCGCGTCCGAAATTCAAACCGCCATCATCGCTGCGGGAGCAGAAGGCGGTCACTCCCGCCTGCGAGCAATAGTAAACTGCGTCGCCTTTGTTCAGCGGATTGGCTAACGGGAGCAGCGCGGGATAGGGTCCCGCACCCACCGTTTGGTGATCGTAGCTGCCGTCCGGAGGATTGATCTGCGCTGGCGTCCAAGTCCCACCGTCGTCATCCGTGTAAGCCATGAAACTGTTGAGGCCGGCAAATACCAGTTGCGGCCCGGCTGGCGGAGGTACGCTATCCAGTTGGGAAACAAATGTGCGGCCGGTGCGCTGATCGGTGAACAGAATTGGATCGAGCGATCTGGTTTTGGTGACGATGTTGGAAACGTCCTGCCAGTTAGCTTCGCATGCTCCGGTCTCAGGAAAGCTGGCCCGCAACGTCTGCAATCCGGAAATGTACATCGCGTTGTGAGTCGTTAGGTTATAGCCGATCGAAGGTTCACCCGCTGTCTCACCAATACCGGCCGGGGCCGCGTAGTTGTAATAACGAGGCCGAATCCCGGCGGCTTCGGGAGCAGGAGTCGGGGTTGGCGCAGCAACCGGCGGGGTAACTAACGAAATTTTGCCGGTAAATGCCTGACCGGTGCTGATGAACGGTGCTACCCGGACAAAATACTGATGCGGGCCGGCCTGAATGAGTGACATCGGAACGGTGATCACTTCCGGATTGTCACCGCCATTCACCGCGTGTGCCGGATAGGGTCCATTGTCCGGATTATTGACTAGCCAGGTGTCGAGATCCTGCTGTCCGGACGGATCGTTCCACGAAATCTCGATCCTCACCGTATCGGTCGGGTGGCTGTCCTTATAGCTCTGAGGAATGTCAATCGTTAGGCCGAAATCCTCGCACGGATTGGTCGAGTCGCAGGTAACCGGTCCAGCGGCATTGTCGCTCGAGTTTGTTGGGATAAGAAACGGCCCACCAGTGAACGTGATTTCACCGCTGGTGGGTGATAAGACGCCGCTCGTCGGAGTCGTGGCAAAAGTTGCCAGGCCGACCAGGCTAGCTAAGCCGATGAGGGCCGCGGCGGTTACCGTCCGCAAATTTAGGAAGCCCGATTGAGTAGGTGATTTCTTCATTATGATGCAATCCGGAGGTTGTTTGTGTGTGTCTGTTCTGGGGTGGCGCCGGTAAGCGGCGGATTCAGGTTTGAGTCGAATCAGGCGCTCAAAATGGATGCCCCTGCGCCGCATTCTTTCGATTACAAATTTGTAATGTTGCGCGCGAAAATTGGAGAACGTCTTGGCGCGGTGCTATTTCCTGCCGCCCGGGCAGCGGAGTCCGCATCATGCAATTCGCCGAAAATGTCCGGTCCCGGCTTGACCGCGGGAGACCTATGGAACAGGGCTCGCCGTGTGATTCACCGATTACCCCATCTTCCTCAGCCGCTCCCGACCCCGCGGTCGAACATCAAATCAGCGCATCTCGCGCCGACGATGTTCGCGACCGCACAGGGTTGAACCAGCTGATGTCTTACAGTGAGGTCCCGACTTTCGACTTCGTGACGTTGACGTCAGATCCGGTGATTGACCCGTTGGCGTCCACATCTCGGGTGAAAGTCGTCGAAGAAACCCCGGCTCCCACTTTGGATTTCACCAGATTGACGTCCGAACCGCTTACGTTGCCATTTCCGTCTACGTCCCCAAGCAGCACGCCCATGTTGAGTATGACGTTACCTGATCCGTTGGCATCGGTAACACCGTTAAGCCTGACTGCCAATCGTTGCGCGTTGGCTACTCCCGTCAAATCGACCGTTACCTGGTTCCCGCTAACGGTCACGTTGCTAACCGTGCCGGTACCTGATGTGACGGCCGCCTGAGGCGAGCCGGTTAGACTCACCGGCAGCGGGAATGTGACCACCATTTTGAAGGCAGCATTGGTGCCGCCGGTCCGACATTCGATTCCCGCCGCTGGCGGTAACAGATTGAGATCGAAATCGGTTGTGCCGTGAGTCCTGCGGGAGACGAGCGTTACCGGCACCGGAGGCCTTATGGTGCAAAAGTCATTGCCTACCACTGTGTAGTCTTGTCTGCCGCCGGCGTAATCGGCAGCGAGAACGCCGCTGGGGCTGTGAGCCGCGTCTTCGCGGATTGCAACTCCAAGCAGCACGTCCCCGGTTTTAATCCCTAGTTTTGCTTTATCGATGATGAATCGAACACTGCCATCAGGCTGAATGCCGCTGCCTGATTCAAGAGTTCCTATCACAGTCCAGTTGCGGAACTGGCCGCCGGTTTCGGGAGTCGGATCATCGGTGAAGTCTCCGTCCTGTCCGCGGCCGATCTCGTTAACGGGCGCACTGGAATCGGCTGAATAACGCAGACGATAACGGACACCGCCGGTCGGCGGATCAAAATAGACATAGAATAACGAGTTGCCGTTCTGCACCAGATTCGGCTGGGCATTGTTGATCACGAATACCAATTTGCCCGGCATATCGCTCGGTTCGGCAATACTGAAGCTGGCAATGTCGTTGTTAGGCTCAGTCCCGCCTTCCCCGGTGCGATCGGTGTAGACCTGACCAGGCAGACTGCAGGACAGCTGTGGTTGCGGCGCGTTTTGGCCGACCGTCGGTGAAAACAAGTTGCTGAACGCGCTTTCGCCCTGGCTGTTCAACGCCGTCACGCGATAGGTGTAGCTTTTGGCTGGGTCAGCCGAATCAACGAACTGACGTTGAGGCGTGGCCGAAGCAATTTTCGTCTCGGCTGCGTTGTCGATTTTGCGATAGACGTTATAGCCGGTTACGGCCAGCCCGGTCCCATCCGGTTCGGGCCAGTTTAGAACGACATTTTGAGGGGTTCGGTAGCCATTCAGTAGTGGGGCCGCCGGTTTGAAAGGTTCTTGCGGATCGTATGCCGCAATCATTCGGCGGCCGCCGGATTGGCGGACGATGCCGGCCAACTTGGAAAATGTATTCGGGCCTCCATTGTTCACGCAAGCGGCCGAACATCCGATTGAATTGCTGGCAATGATCCTGCCCTGGGTATCGATCTGGCAATCGATGAAATCGTAGTGATTGCGATTGTCTCCGGAATTGCCGATGCCGCCGAATCCCTGAATCGGGTTATCGGGCGTGGTGTTGTTTACGAACCAAGTTCCCCCCCCGTCGTAGGTCGTAGCGATGTAGAGATTCCATACGCCCGGGAACGACATGTCTTCATAATTGGTATTCGGCCCGTTGTAAGTCGATCCGAAGAATGCGACCGCCGCGCGGCCGCCATCCCCGGCAGCCATTGCGGGAAAGACGGAATAGTTAATGCCGGCCAAAGCCCCAACGTCCAGACTTGGGGAGTAATGAAGTCCGTGGTCGTCGGTGAAGGTGACATATAGGTGATTGTTGTTCAGATTCTGATAGGCCAGATAAACACGGCCATTCTTGTCAATGGCGACGGATGGATCGCCTTTGCTCAGCAGCGATCCAGTGCTGTCCGTGACTGGCCGAACTTGCCATGACACTCCGGCGTTCTCCGACACGACCATGTTGACCAATCCGTTGCCGAGAACGGGAGTATCGAGCCCGCATCCCTTGTTAGGCACGTAAACGGTCCCGTCCGCACCCACCTTGGGATGACCGTGCAGGCCTACGCATTTGCTGGTTGCGGAATCATAAATCGGCACGATTGGGCCGTAAGTTTTTCCGCCATCGTCGCTGCGTGAACAATATGCCGTCGCAATCTGTTGTGAGCAGTAATACACAGCATTTGGGTAAAGCGGATGCAGGACCGGCGGAAGAAGATTGGCTGGATAAGGACCCACTCCCAAACCCTGGTGATCGACGCCCGTGCCGGGAGTGCCGCTCAGGCCCCCGGTCCAGGTTTCGCCATCGTCATCGCTGATGTCGGTTAAGGCGGGGCCGCCAGAAAGCTGCGTGGCCCATAACCTGCCGGTTGTGGGATCGGCCAGGAAAATCGGATCAAGTGTGGCCTTGTTGCTAAGTCCAGTGGGAGAATCCTTAAATTCCCACGTCGCTTTTGCCGGGGAGGTCGAATCGTCAAATCTGACCCGAAGTATTTCGAACAGCGCCTGGTAAAACAAATCACCACCCTTATCGACGTTGATTTTGGGGTTGATTCCGATTGTCGGTTCGCCCGCAATCAAACCCAAACTGGCCGAAGGCGCACCGTTAGCATCGGTGGGAATGAATGCCTGAAACCGCGGAGCAATTCCACTGGCGTTTCCCGCCGGCTGCACGGTGCCATGGCCAGAAGTAGCCGGGCCTAACGAGATCGTGCCGGTGAAGCTTTGTCCAGCGGGTAGAGTTGTGCTCACCTGCACCACAAAATCTCCATTGCTGGCGGCATCGGGTGCGATTTCGATCTGTTGAAAGTTGGTGGCGGTGTTGGTCGATGAAGCGAGCGGACTCCCGTTCGGAAAGCTGGTAACCCCGCTCCAGCTCCTGGCGTCCCACAAATACAAATCGAATCGCGCTGCCGGAGTGGGCCAGTCGATCCGAACGAACAAATGCTGGTTTGGATTGGCTTGGACATATCCTGGCGGCAGGGCCACGTGCAGTCGGTAAATATCGCAGGCCACCAATGGGTCGGAAGGATCAGGATCGCATTCTCCAGCGATGGAGTTGCCGAAGGCGTTAGGCTGGAAAAATGGACCGGCAGTGTAGGTTTGCGGGCCCGATACATCGGTAAGCGTTCCGCTGGAAGGCGTGGATGCCAGGCTCATCATCGTTAGGGACACTCCGATGATGGTGAGACTTATCGCAGCAACTAAGCGCGCGTTAAAAAGACCGGATTCAGAGGATTGATTGTTTTTCATGGCGACAACGGTTAGCGGGGACGACTGACGGAGGGTCAGCCCCATGGTTACATCTTTATTCGGACTCGCTTCTCAGTCGGATGCCTTTGATTCTTAAAATGGAGCGCGATCGCCCTGGCGATTGATTTCTCGATCCGTGGTAGAAATCGACCGTGACATAACCCGATGGCAGCCGACATGTCATTCGCGGCAAATGAGTTGCGCGCTGCTCGAATGTCGTTAGGTCGGGTTGCCGATACGTCGATGCGAACGAAACGTTGCAGTCTTGGCAAATCCGCAGGTTGCTGACGTCGTCTGCTACGTTTCAGTAGGCTATCTGCCCTGAAACGATGTTCCTACCTTGGACTTGGCGACGTTTACATCGGAGCCGGTGATTGATCCGTTAGCGTCCAGATCGCGACGGAAAGTAGTCTGCGACACCGCTGCGCCAACGCGCGCTTTAACCAGATTCACATCGGAGCCGCTTACATTGCCATCTCCGTCCACATCGCCGATCAGCACTCGCATCGTGGCTGACACATCGCCAGTGGCGCCGGCCAGATCGTGCACATTATGCAACGTGACCGTAATCGATTGCCGGTTAGGTACGCCAGTGAGGTTGACGATGTACTGATGCGGGTCGCTGCCAATGCTGCCGCTCGGGTTGTTAGGCTGCGGGCCGCCGGTCGCGCTCGCAGCCGGAGTAATGGATTGCGGATTGCTAAGCGCGTTCGGGAACACAAACACAAGTTGATAGTCAACGGTCGGATTTGCGGCGTCACCCTTGCTGCGACATTCGATCCCGGATCCGTCGCTGGGCAGGGCGAAATCGAAGGTTTGTGCGCCGTGCACTTTCCGTGAGACGACGCCGGTGGGCTGGATTTGTCCGGAACCAACCGCGGCCACGACCTGCGCGGCATTAGTGCTTTCATGCCCGATTGAATCGCGCACGGTTAAGCGAGCCGGATAATCGCCCGGGACCGCATACGTGTGAGAGAAGATCCCGTTGCCATTTGTTTGCGGCGTACTACCGTCGCCGAAATCTAGCGTGTAGGAGTTGATCGTTCCGCAACCGCCGGTTGGCTCGAACGAGGCGGTTCCATCGAACGTGAAGCTCGTTGACGTCGACCCGGACATCGGCGCCACGGATAAAATGGCAATCGGCCGGATGGTATTGCAGCCGTTCACGTTGCCGACCCGCATATAGTCGGGACAGCTGGGACAATGACCTGACGGCTCAGGGAAAACACCGGTGGTGTTAATTGTCTCAAGGAAGGCGCCGGCGAGCAGAACCGTCGTGCCGCGGACCTGTTTCAAGGTCGTGCCGGACGCGCTGCCGTCCCACGTGAACGCGCTGCCGGTAGCTGGAGCCTGCGGGGCAGCAAAGGAAAGCGGTTCCGAAAAATTCAGTTTGATGGTGATGGTGCCGTCTTTGGCGAAGACGGCGCTTGGGTGGGCGCTAACGCCACTGCCTTCGGCCAGGTTTGGGCAATGAAAGACTTCAACCCCGCCGGCATTCTGTTCGAAGCACTGCATTTCTTCCTGGGTACCCGTCGCGGTTGGATCTTTCCGACCGTAGCTGAAGTTCGGCGCGGCCGTGGATGCGTTATTTGAAGTGAAGGTATCCATCGATACGAACATCTCGTGATCCACGTTGTCGGGTGTGGTGACAACGAAGTTGAATTTCCATTCCGCATTTTGGGGCAGAACGGCCTGACCGGTGTTGCCCGGATCAAGAGTTTTCACCTTCATCATCAGGGTGATCGAATTATCGGCGCAGTTGGTGAACGGTTCGCCGACCGCAACGCGTTCAATCGTGAGCTCTCCCTGGGTTGGATCCGTAGCGACATTACCGGCTACTCCAGCGCCGCCTCTTTGCAGGAAGGGCGCAACACACGCGGTAGCGACTAGGCCGCTGCCATCAATGCTGGCTTCCCGGCAAAACGGGCCTTCAATCGTGCTGTTGTTAGGCTTGTTCAACGCCGTAACCTGATAAAAGTAATTGGAAGAGCCACTGGCGGTTTGGTCGAGATACTTGGTGGTATTTTCCCCGCTGACGCTCGCTAGCAGCGTTTCCGCGCCGCTAACCGTTCCCCGATAAATGTTGTAACCAGTGATCGGCGATCCACCATTATCGGGCTTTAGCCAGGTAACGACCACTCCGGCGGGCGAATCTTGCCTGACCGCAGAGACGACTTGAGGAGCAGCTGGCGCGGTTGGCTCATTCGGGTCGAAAGCCGAGAACAATCGGCGGCCGCCGGATTGACGGGCTACCACCGCATGTGCCGAACTCGATTGCGTAATATCCTGCATATTTGAACAGTTAGGGCATCCATCGGTGTAGGCGATGAGTACCCGACCTTCTTTGTCGACATCGATGCCATTGAAATCGAGAAGGTTGCGGTTTGCGCTGGTGCAAGCCAACCCTAACAAGCAAACGTCGCCAATCTGCACCGGGTCGTCCGGCGTGGTGTCGGTAAGGACCCAGCTGTGGCCACCGTCGTAGGTGGTCGCTACATACAGGTGCCAAACCTGTTTGTCGGTGATGGCCGGATACGTGCCGAGGAAGGCGTAGGATGCGCGATTATCGTCGCCGGCGACGACAATGGGAAAAACCGCTCTCTGAATTCCGAAAATTGAGCTTACGTCGATATCGTCCTGCCACGTCACCCCTTCATCCGGCGAATGTGCAATGTGCGCGTGATTATCGGCACTGATCCAACCGAGGTAAATTGTATTGGCGGTTTGGCCAACCGGCTTACCCACATTGTTTTGTCCGATTCCAATCGCCGGATCCTCGCTGCCGGTGCTGTTAGGCACGTTCCGCTCGGTCCAACTCATCCCGTTGTCGGTTGAAACCGCCACACCATTCGCACCCACCGGTGAACCGGCCGCACACGAAGAGTTGGGCACATAAGCTGTCCCCTGCGGTGAAACCTTGACGTGCCCGTGAATACCGCCGCCGCAGACGGTCGGATTGAACATCGGAACACCGGGACCAAAACTAACGCCACCGTCGTAACTGGCCGCGCATTCGGCATTCTGCGCTCCGTTTTGCGAGCAGTAATAAATTACGTTCGGGTAAGCGGGAGCGGGAGGAGTCGGGAGCGGCGCATGGAATGGGCCCCCGCCTAACGTCTCGTGGTCCGGACCCGCCGGCGCGCCGCCGTTTCCACCTGGCAGATAGGTATTTCCGTCGTCGTCCGAAAAGGATCCGAGGCTGTCGCCCTGGCCACCAATCAAATTGATCGTGAATACGCGTCCTGGAGTGTGGGGCGGATTCGGCCCGAGCCCCAGCGGCGTGTTCGCGAAATGATCGACGAAGCCAATCGGGTCCGACAACGGTAGCGTCTTGGTGAAAGTGCCCGATTTATTCTCCCAAAGATTAACCGCGGGCGACGAGCAGTCGTCGAAATTCACCCGGTAGTTCGTCGAGCCGACGACAAAGAAAGCAACGCCGCCAGGGTTAACTTGATCATGTTGAAGACCGGATTGGTTTGGGTTCCAATCAATCCCGATCGAAGGTTCGTTTGCTCCATTTCCCTGGTCGGGGGCCGCGGGATAATGCATATACCGCGGCGGCGCGCCGGCGCCTTGCTGAGAAGTTGGATACTTCGGTTCCAGACTAACCGTCCCGGTGAGGATACTTGTTCCCACTGAAGCCGACACGACCAGGTGATAAACCGTTCCGTCCGGCGGAATTGGCAAAGTAATCGCGGAAGGGTCCGTCGTTGAATTGTTGTTTTGAATCAGGTTGTGGTTGGCATCTTCCAGAAAGATGTCCATGTCGACGTTCGGAACCGGCCATTGAACGCTCCAGGTAAGATTATGGGTTGCCGCCAGCGAAGAACCGTTGACCGTCACCGTGAAATCGCTGCAGATGCCACCACTACAAACCGGCGCGCCGAGAATGCCGCTGGGATTGGGAGGCAGTGGGCCGTCGGTATAAGTCAACGTGGGATGAGCCGGATCGAGTGTGCCACTGGTCGGGTTCGCTGCCGTTATCGAGGCTTGTCCTTTTGTGATGGATGACTTGGCAGTTCCTGACGCGCCAACGCTGAGCACGGCAAAAGAGAGTCCAAGGGTGACGAGAAGAAGTCCGAAAAGATTCCGGAGCCGGACAAAGCCGGATTTGGAGGAGTGATTTTGTTGCATTGCGGGTTTGTAATTTGGGGGTGTTCGGTGGTTAGGCGATTGTTACCACTTCGGAGTGGGCCTGTGGAGCGGACGTATCGACGCTCGCCGCTGCGAAGCGGGAGATGGGCACACGGACAAGATGCGAGCCGGGTCACCGCTATAGCAAACGAAACGAGAACTGCGCCGGCAGCGCAGCAAGGCCGCCCGGATTTACCGGACGGCCAGAGCTGAAGAACTGCCGGCCTTCTCTTCGGATTTAGAAACCGACGCCGACCTTCGATTTAGCTATGTTAACGTCCGAGCCGCTGACCGAGCCGTTTGCATCCACGTCACGTCGGAAGTTCCCTTGCGAGACAGAAGCCCCGACCGAACCTTTGACCAGATTCACGTCGGAACCGCTAACATTGCCGTTAGCATCAACGTCGCCGACCAACACGTCCATACGCGCTGCCACCGGACCGAATACGTTACCGGAGGTGTCGCGAACATTGCTGAGAGTCACACCCAGGTGCTGTTTGTTCGTCACACCTTCCAGGTTTACCACAACCTCGTTGGGATTACCTGCGACGCTAGGATTCGCGCCGCCGCCGGGCGCAATCGCTACCGAACCAGTGCCTTGAACCGATGCAGTGCCGGGGTTCCCTACCGGCCGATCGAAGGTATAGACCAACGTGTAGCTGCCGTTTGGACCTGGCGTTCTGCATTCGACACCAGCGGTGCCGTTGAGTGGTAAGGAAATATCGAATGTCCCGGCACCGCCATGGGTCTTCCGTGAAACGACTCCCGGAGCTGGAAGAGTTGCCGCGGTGGCTGCTTCAGCGTTCACAAACCCGAAGCCGTCCAGCGGCGAATATCCTTTTCCGACTTTGTTCGTTAGGCGTCCGCTAAACGGATAGTCGGTGGTCCCGTCGGAGATAACGCCGTTGAACGTCATCCCTGGCTGAACGTCGGGCATATCGGCGTATTCCGGAATCAGCACCCCGCTGCCCAGGATGTCGGCCGAATAGGTGTTAGGCTGGCCGAACACTGGATTCGCGATCGTCATTCCCTGTGGACTGGTCGCGTCCTGCTGTTGCAGACGGCCGGCGTTGAAGCGGAACACCTTGCCGGCGGTGAAGTTGTTATGCGGGAAGGCCAGATTCAGCGTCCATTCATGCGCGGTCGTGTTGCCGGGCGATGGATTCGACGGTAGCGGCGCCGGATTGCTCCGGGTATGCGTCACGTCGGACGGCGTTAAACCGGTTAGGTTGCCGGTTAGGAAAGTCGACGTAAACACCATGCCGGGCGTGTATTTGTACAGTGCGGCATTCATGAAGTCAGCGGGCATGAAGCCGCTGAAATTTCCGCCGGTCGGATTGCCACCGGTTTGCGGAGTGGCTTCGGGATTGAAGTTTAGCGACTTGAGGAACCCCGGACCGGTGTAACCGACCGACCACGAGTTGGGGTCGTTAGCGCCGGTGTTGGTATTGGCGCTATTGTCGCTGCTCACCGTGATCGAGACCGTTCCGCCGTTCGTTGCGGTCGCGGTCCCACTCACAAAGTAGGGATCGAGATCGTGCGGAAACGTATTGAGCTGCATGATCGTTTTCACCTGCTGCGGGGTCAGACTGCCAGGCCCGCCATGAGCTTGCAGAACCAAAGCCGCGATCGCCGCCGAGTGAGGTGAAGCCGCGCTTGTTCCGTAGAAGTTGGGGAACGTGTCCGGATCAAACGGATAATCGTTGCCGGGTCCGAGCGGGAAGAAGGTATTGTTCTCGCCATCGGCCGCCGCGATGTCCGGTTTGAGGCGGATTTGCGGAGTAGCGAGACGATTGTTGTTCGTGTCGAAGTAAATGGCGACCGGCCCCGGCGAGGTGAAGTCCTCCGGCAGATTCGGCCGAAACACTGCATAAGCCGCGACGCTATTGGCCCCGGCCGCGGCGCTATGCCCAAAGGTCACCGGCGTAAGGTAATTGTTGTATTCGGCAGGTCCCACTCCGGTCAGACCGTTACCGAAGAAAACGTACTTCAGTTGATCCGCCGCCACTGCCGGTGCAGTCGTGTTCGAGCGGCTAATCACCATTTGGACTTGGCTGAATCCTTGCGAATTGAAGTCCGGAGTCCAAAGCTCATACGGCCGGTTATTTACAAAGTTATTGGTTGAGATCGCTTCGATGAACGCGCCATTCGTATCGAAGAAAAGGAGATTAAAGTCCTGTGTGATCCCGGACACATTGGTCGCATTGTTAAGTTTGATGTGAAACGGCCCCTGAGTGTAAACCGGGGGCTGCTGACCAAATGGATGGACCGTGATGGTGAAGGTATCCGTCGTAGGCGCAAAAAAGAACACGGTTTCGTCAACCCCTGTATCCTGGTCGACCCACACTTTGCCATGTGAATCGGTGATGCGAACGATGGCGTCAAAGTTGTCGGTAGGCAGCGATGGCGTGGCGTTCTCCGTAATCACGTAGAGCTTGCCAGCGATGAATGGGAACGGACCGAAGCTTACTTCCGATCCGGCCGTGCTGGTGCCGTTGCCTTCGAAAATCGGCGGCTCGATCAAATTCGGCGCGGAAGTATCATAGGGATCGTTCCACTGGAATACCGCTGCCTGAGGATCGCTGGCGGTATTGATAGTCTGAGCAACATCGACGCCGTTAGGATTGAAGTTGTGAAATCCGCCGGCATAGAGCGCCGGGTCGACCCCCGTTAGGTTGATGTTCGTTCCGGCCAGCGCCGAATTGGTTCCTGCGGTTACGCCATTTCCATTGGCTACGGGCCGAAAGACAGAAGAATAACCGTCCGTGCCCCAGTTGTTAGCTGCCGAAGAACAATAGGTGACACCGGCGTTAACCACGTCGATAACACCCTGCGCCACGATACCGTCCTGAAACATCGGCTCGTCGAGATACGAGACGTCGTCGCACACGACATCTCCTTTGAATCCTTGCTGCGTCGCATCCGGGTAAGTGAATCCGGGGAGCCCGCCTAACGCTCGGATGTTGTTGGCAAACCCGACCTCGCCCACGTCCGCGGTAGCGAATCCGATTCGAGCTTTCGGCGCAATATCATGGACAATCTGGCACATGCCGCGGCCTTCGTTAGTCGCATTCGGCGGACTGCTGAAATCCTGTAGGACCACCACGGGTTGAGAATTAACGGTGTTGCCTGTGCCCGGGAGATCCCCACTGGCGGTGTCCGCTTCCGCCGTGGTGAATCCTCCTTCTTCACTCGGCTGTGAGTTGAAGCTGTCGGACATCACGCCGATCGACATCCCGGATCCATCCCAGTTTTTTGGCGCGTTGGCGTTATACAGAGTGTCGATCCGGTTGATGCGATGCAGATGAACGCCTTGTGATGTGACCGCGCCCACGTTGTGGATGGGGCGCAGCTGTAAAATAACCGACCGCACCCCGCTGAACTGAGCGACGGCCGGGGCATCATCCAACGTGATGTAGGCTTCGAGCACGCCGTGCCCCGCATATTTTGCGTCAATATGCTGAACATCCAGCGTGGGAAACCGAGCCTGAAGGGCGGCCAGAAATGTTTCGAACGCTTGCCGACCGTCCGGCATGATGTCAACGAGGTACTTGCCGGTCGTTGTTTGGCTGAGCGCAGCCTGGGCGAACTTGTTCGCCTGTTTCGCGACGGACGCTTTGTAGGTATCGAACGTCTGCGTTGGCGCGAGCGATGAGGTCGTCTTTGCTCCCGATTTTTTCGGGGCGGCAGAGGTCGTTGCCACAGCGGTTTGACTAACCGGAGCGGCGGTGATTACCCCCTTTTGGATGAGGTTATTCTCGACCAATTTGTCGAGGCCGTTAGCCAAATTTTGCGGAACTGGTTTAGCGAAGGTGAATGACGGTGCGGCGGTTAACGCGACGACGCCGAGGCAGAGGGGTAGAAGTCGAGTGTGCATAGGTGTGGAGGAGTTCATGGGGGGAGATGAACGCGACTAACAGGTGGGGGGGTTGATGGGTAAAGCTAAGCGTTAGATAAAAGGCAACGGGCATAAAAATGCAACTACTTTTTTATCGGAAAAACTAAAGTTGTGGGTGCGGCAGTGAAACAGCCGCGGCGGTTAGGCGCCCCGAGCCGCCAACACCCAGCACCGGAGCACTCCCCAAATCGCTTGAGGAGCAGAACTTATCGGACGTGCTGTCTTAATCTTGTCCACCACTCGCGCCAATGGCGTGCGGGATTTGACCGGCATCGCCTCCATTAGCTGGCTCGGCGGAGTTACTCGCCGAAAATGTCCGTGCGGACGTCCCGATCGGTTGATGCGTGAGCGATTGCGATTGAATTCCACTCGAGCGTTCACAAGCACTGGCGAATAGGTCGCTGGTGTTGGTTCGGGGGCATCTGCATCCGCTTCATCCGTTTTGCACCGCCGTTTCGGCTTCAACGGGGTTAGCGGAAGGCGTGGCGAATGGGTCGGGGAGGTGTGCTCTTCAGAATTCATGTGTCCCTTAAATTTCATATAGTTCGGGACGGGAACCTTCGGCGGGTGTATGCCGCTGACTGTTCCCTGGAATTTGCAGCTCCTGTGGCGCTTCAGGTTCCGTTGCGTTGCGCACAGCCGGGTGGTAGCGTCGCGCGCCCCGGATGAGCCAGAATTACAAAGACACTCTTAACCTGCCTCGAACCGATTTCCCGATGAAGGCGAATCTTCCGCAGCGGGAGCCGGAAATCCTCAAGACGTGGGAGGAAACCCGAGTCTACCAGCAGATTCAGAAAGCGCGGGCCGGCAAAGAGTTGTTCGTCCTGCATGACGGCCCGCCGTTTGCGAATGGCGACGTGCACATGGGGACCGCGCTTAACAAAATCCTAAAAGATTTTGTGGTGAAATCTCAGAGCATGCTGGGTAAACGGGCGCCTTATGTGCCGGGGTGGGACTGTCACGGCCTGCCCATTGAATACAAGGTGGTGAAGGAATCGCGCGGTTTGTCGCCGCTGGAGGTACGCCAGAAGTCCGAAGCGTTCGCGCGCAAATACATCGATCTTCAGCGCACACAATTCAAACGGTTGGGCGTTTTGGGTGATTGGGAGAACCCTTACCTAACGATGAACCCGCGGTACGAGGCGGTCATCCTCCGCGTGTTCGCTGAGTTCGTAGAGAAAGGATTGGTCTACCAGTCGCAGAAGCCGGTGTTCTGGAGCACCGGAGCCCAAACCGCATTGGCTGAAGCAGAAGTCGAATACCAGGAACGCGACGACACCGCGGTGTTCGTGAAGTTTCCAATCACGACCGGCGAATTGGCAGGCAAGGCAAGCATCGCGATATGGACGACCACACCGTGGACGTTACCGGCAAATCTGGCGATCGCGGTTGACCCTGACGAGGTCTACGTCCTCCAGGAATTTCAACGTGCGGGAGAAGCTTCAAGCGGCCAATCTGAATTACTGGTGCTGGCGGACAAATTAGTTCCGCAATTTAGTTCGGCCACGAAGCTGGATCCGACCGGCGAGCCATCGCAGACGTTTCCCGGTCGTCAGCTGGAGGGCATACGCGCTCATCACCCGTTTCTCGATCGCGAGGCCATAGTCATGACCGCGGACTTCGTAACCATGGATACCGGCACTGGCGCGGTGCATATCGCGCCCGGACATGGCGAAGACGATTACAATCTTGGACGCGCTCGAAAGCTGCCCATCCTGTCGCCGGTTGACGATCATGGTCGCCTAACGGAAGAAGCACAGGTCCCGCATCTTACCGGCAAATATGTGTTCGATGCGAACAAGGACATCGTGGAACTGCTCCGCGAGCGAGGCGCCCTATTGGCCGCGCAGACGTTTCATCATTCCTATCCGTATTGCTGGCGTTCGAAAACACCGATCATCTTCCGGAACGTGGAGCAGTTTTTCATCAGCATCGATCGCCTTCGCGACAAAGCCTTACAAACGATTCACGAACAGGTGCGCTGGGTGCCGGCCTGGGGTGAGAATCGTATTGCGGGAACGGTTGAATCGCGGCCCGACTGGGTTATTTCGCGCCAGCGCAGCTGGGGTGTGCCGCTTCCGGTGTTCTATTCCGCTGAAGGCAAGGCGATCCTCGATGCAAATGCAATTCGCCGGTTAGCGGATCTGGTTGCGGAGCATGGCTCCAACATATGGTTCGAGCTCACCGACCAAGAACTGGCGCAGAAGGTCGGCCTGCCCGCCGGAACAACTAAACGCAACGACACAATCGACGTGTGGATCGACAGCGGCGTCTCGCACGAAGCAGTGGTGAAAGAGCGGATGGGCGTTGAACAAGCGGACATGTACCTGGAAGCGACTGATCAGCACCGTGGCTGGTTTCAATCGTCGCTGATGACCAGTGTAGCCCTGAACGAACGTGCCCCTTACAAGATCTGTGTCACCCACGGTTTTGTAGTTGATGTCGATGGGAAGAAGATTTCGAAGTCCAGCACCTACGATAAACCGATGGATGCAGGACACTTCGTGAACCGGTATGGCGCCGATCTTGTTAGGCTATGGGCCAGCAGTATCAACTACACCGATGACGTGCCGTTCTCGGAGGAGATCTTTACCCGCCTCGGAGATACCTATCGGCGAATACGGAACACCCTCCGGATTCTGCTGGGCAACCTCTATGATTATTCATCTGCTGTGGCTGGCGGCGCGGACGCCGACTTCTCGCGGGGGGAGGGAACCAAGGCACCGCGGTCAGCGCCCCCGGCTACAACTTTGGTGGACCGGTGGATCCTGGAGCGGCTCGACGATGTGGTGCGAGAGTGTCGCGCGGCTTATGAGGCTTTCGAATATCACAAGGTTTACCACACGATTAACCAATTCTGCGCCGTCGACCTAAGCAGTCTCTATATAGATATCACCAAGGATCGAATGTATTGCGATGCCCCGGACTCCCAGCGCCGCCGGGCTAGTCAGGCAGTAATGCACGAGATTTTCGGGACCTTGTGCCGATTGTTGGCCCCAATCACTGTTTTTACGGCCGACGAAGCATGGCGCCATGCTGATGGCGGCGCTTCGGTTCATCTCCAGGAATTCCCGCAGACCCAGAACCGCGGCACGGAAGCAGTCCAACTGGTCGACGAACTTTTGAAGCTGCGAGCAGTGATCGGGCAGGCAATCGAGCAGGCACGGCAGGAGAAACTAATCGGCAATGCGCTGGAAGCCGCAGTCGTGTTGAAGTCGAATAGTGATGTTACCACGAAAGTGAGCCGCGAAGAGTTGGAGGAGTTTTTTATCTTGAGCGACCTGACCGTAGAACAAAGCAAAGACGCTGGCGCCTCGGTGACGAAAACCGGTTTCGCTCGCTGCTCGCGTTGCTGGCGGCACCGGGCGGCAGTCGGCCAAAGTGCATCCCACCCCGAATTGTGTGACCGATGTGAAGAAGTAGTCTTCAACAAAGCGGCAATGGAGGGGCGAGCTCCCGCGAGCGCGTAATGGGTTCAATCCTCCCGGTCGTTATGCCGGTCATATGCGGCTCAACCGCCGAACTGCCATGAAGTACATTTTCTTCCTATCACTGCCACTCTATGCCGCGGACCAGTGGACTAAGCATTTGGTGACGCAGTATGTGAGTTCCGAAGAGGTGCGGCCCGTAATCGCGGATTTTTTCTCGCTGGTTAACGTCACCAATACCGGCGCGGCGTTCGGCTCGTTCAAGAACAACAACACGTTCTTTGTGGTGCTCTCAATTCTCGCTCTGCTCGTCGTGGTGACATTGCTGGTCCGGCACCGGGCGCGCGACGTATGGCGCGATATATCGTTAGGCCTTCTGCTCGCGGGAATCTTGGGAAACCTTACTGACCGGTTAGTCCATGGCCATGTTATCGATTTCCTGCTGTTCAATCTGCATGTTCCGAAAGCGGACCCGTGGCCGGCATTCAATGTGGCAGACTCCTGCATCTGCGTCGCTGTTGTGTGTTTTGTCATCCATTCCTTCGTCGAGAAGAAACCGCCCGCGGAGGCGGTCGAGGCTGTGTAGCAGGCCATACAGGTTGCGGGTTTTGCGCAAACGCCGACCACGACCCGTAGCTATGTCATCCCCAGCGCAGTCGAGGGACCTCTCAACTGCGGGTTGCGTCACACCAGTGGGCGAGGTCCTTCGACTTCGCTCAGAATGACAACTCTTTCCGCTTCGCTTCGGCTCAGCTGGTTTGTCGGAACTTGTTTCCAAGCGCGCCGACCATACCTGTGATCCTCAGTGCACCACCGTCTCCGGTAAGTACAAAAACAGAATTCCCAGGATTACATAAAGCGAGAGAAGCTGTACGCCTTCGATCCAATTGGTCTCACCGTCCCCGCTGATTTGAAAGAGTATGTAGACCGACGCCACAATTGCGAAGACCTCCGGCCGGCTGAATTCCAGATCCATCGGATGGCCTAAGGCATAGGAGAGGAACACCAGCAGGGGCGCGACAAACAATGCGACCTGAAGACTCGAGCCAATTGCGATTCCAACGCTGAGATCCATTTGATTTTTCAGCGCCATCAAAATGGCGGTCGAGTGCTCGGCCGCATTACCAACGATCGCCACCACGATCACTCCAACGAAAATTTCCGTGACCCCAAACGAGCTCCGGACATTTTCAATCGTGCCCACGAGGAACTCGGACAGCAGCGCGATCAACACAGTCGCTATACATAGAATCGTAACGGCGCGACCGATCGGCCAGTTTGCAGGCGTGTCGTGCGGCTCGGGATTCGCACCTTTAAAGAAGTGCCGGTGGGTTTTGAGCGAAAAACCCAGCACGCAAAAATAAGTAAGAAATAGAACAATGGCGATAGCCAGCGACAAGTCGCGTTCAGCCGCAGGGCTCCAGCCGCCGGGAGCGCGCTCGGCTGTCATGTGGAAAACCGTTGGGATGATTAATGCGATCGCGGCCAGGGAGAGACTGATTGCAGACGTGCGCGCGCCAGTGCCGTTGAATTTTTGCTCGCTGTACTTTGTGCCGCCGCAAAGGATCGAAAGGCCTAAAACAAGCAGGATGTTGCCGATGATTGACCCGGCGATTGATGCCTTTACGACGTTGGTTAGGCCTCGCGAAAGCGCTATTGCGGCAATGATCAATTCGGCTGCGTTTCCAAATGTGGCATTCAGAAGGCCGCCAACTCCTGCGCCCATTCGACCGGCAAGCGCTTCGGTGGCATGGCCCATCCAGCCAGCCAGCGGAATGATGGCGATGCCGGAACAGATAAACAATGCGGTGGCTGAAGAGTTCGGCCAGAACCGGAGGGCGATCGCAACCGGAACAAACACCAGCAGCCAGTTCACCGATGGTTTGAGGCTCACAAGCGCAGATCATGGAGGGTTTCTCCGGTTTTGCCACGCTTTCCGAACACACAAATGAGCGCGTCGGGCGCCATTGTTAGCAACGCCCTCGGACATCGCGTTCCACCTTTGGCGCGATGTCACAACTATCCGCTGTGGTCCGGCACATATTAAACACCGATTCTCCGGCTCAGCGAAAGTAGTGCGACGTTCGGAGACCGCCGCTACATTAGAAAGCGATGGCAACGCCGCTCACCGAAATGGAACAAACGGCCCGAAGCGTCGTATCCACCTTACGGGAGCATGGGCACATTGCGTATTTCGCCGGCGGGTGCGTGCGTGATTTGGTACGCGGTGAACGCCCAAAGGATTTCGACGTCGCTACCGACGCTCGGCCCGAACAGGTTCAGACCCTTTTCAAACGCACTTACGCTGTAGGCGCTCATTTCGGCGTCATTGTGGTTCTCGAGAATGGGTTCCAGGTCGAGGTGGCCACTTTTCGATCGGACGGCCTCTATATAGATGGGCGTCACCCGGTCGACGTCCATTTCTCTTCCGCAGAGGAGGACGCTCGCCGCCGCGATTTCACCATCAACGGGATGTTCTACGAGCCGATCGCGGGCGAAGTCATCGATTTCGTCGGTGGACAGGCAGATCTGAAGGCGAAGTTGATTCGCGCGATCGGCAACGCCGAACAGCGGTTTTCTGAAGATCGCCTTCGCATGTTGCGCGCGATCCGGTTCGCGACCGTCCTTGGTTATGAAATCGATCCGGCAACGTGGCAGGCGCTGGTCGATCGCGGCTCAGGCATCACTGATATCAGCGCCGAGCGGATTCGCGACGAGCTGGTAAAGATTTTTCTAGCGCCTAACCGGTT
Organism: Chthoniobacterales bacterium; assembly: GCA_045809745.1. Lineage (GTDB taxonomy): Bacteria > Verrucomicrobiota > Verrucomicrobiia > Chthoniobacterales > UBA10450 > DATFCK01. The sequence goes on from JBJMXE010000016.1 coordinate 45,512, forward strand.
ACACGGATTTGATCTACTGGATCGCAGCGGATTGTTAGGCAAGATCCTGCCGGAGATCGAACCGATGAGGGGTTGTGATCAGCCGGAGCAATTTCATCCGGAGGGAGACGTGTTTCAGCATACGCGTTTGATGATCCAAATGCTGCCGAAGCAGGTTTCGGTGCCACTGGTGTTCTCGGTTCTGCTCCACGACGTCGGCAAACCTCCGACCGCGTCAGTCGATGAGACCGGCAGGATTCGTTTCAACGGTCACGACCGGGTGGGAGCCGAAATGACCGAGCAGATCATGGAGCGGCTCAGATTTTCTCGCGCTGAAATCGATGCCACCGTCGAGATGGTTCGCCAGCACATGGTTTTTAAAGACGTTCCGCGAATGCGCGTCGCCAAGCTGAAGCGGTTCATGGCACGCCCCACTTTCCACGATGAGATGGAGTTACACCGGGTGGATTGCGCCAGCAGCCATGGCATGATGGATAATTACGAGTTTCTGCTCCAGAAACGCGACGAGTTCGCAAACGAACCGATCATTCCACCGCCGCTGGTACGGGGCGACGACCTGATCGGGCTCGGATTGAAACCCGGCCCGAAATTTGGGGAAATCCTGGAAGCGGTTGAGACCCGGCAGTTGGAAGGCGCTCTTGAAACTCGCGAACAGGCGTTGGAGTGGGTGCGTACTGAATTTGGTAATTCGTAGGTCGCTGCGGTCGTCCGGTTCTCCTCTCTTGCAGTGTCGATGGGGTAATCACGCGGACCGAGATGGAGTGACTGAAGTTCGGGCAAACCGTCTGCGGGTTTGACTTCGAACTCCAAAGAAGCAACCTCGACCCTGATGCGAATCCTGATGGTCAGCGCGGAGGGACCGCCTCTGCAGCGTTCCGGTGCACTCATCGACGTGATGAATGCGCTACCGCGTGAGCTGCGGGGATTGGGCCACGAGGTTAGCGTCGTCCTGCCTCATTATAGAGAGATCCGCGAGAACACGGCGTTCGCCCAGGAAGAGACCGGCATCACGGTGGACATTCGCGTCGGAGACAAAACCTATGTTGCCGAGTACGTGGAAGGACATACCGATGCTGGAGTTCAGCTCTTCTTCATCAGGTGCGATGCATTTTTCGATCGCCCGGGAGTCTACGGCGAACACGGGAAACCGTACGACGATAACGCTGCCCGATATATTTTTTTCTGCAAAGCAGCGGTCGAATTGGCCCGGCGCCTAACGCCAGCCGTCCAAATTCTTCATGTGCATGACTGGGCCGCCGCTCTCGTCCCGGTACTGGTTCACGCTCAGCATTTGCCGTTTTCGACCGTCCTGACCATTCACCATGTGGCGGAGCAGGGCAGCTTTTGGGGCCTCGATTTCAAGCTAACGAATCTGCACGAGCGCTTTTTCACCCTGCGGGGCGTCGAATTTTTCGGGCGAATGAATCTGCTCAAGGGAGGAATTCTCTACGCTGACCGGATAACGACGGTGAGTGAACACTACAAGCGCGAAATATTAAGTGAGGAAGGCGGCTGCGGCCTGGAGGTCGTGCTGCGAGAGAACTCTTTGAAACTCAGCGCGATTCTCAACGGCGCGGACTACACGCGTTGGAATCCGGCGACTGATTCTCTGCTGCCCTCGCGCTACGAGACGCATACGCTCTCCGGTAAATACTTTTGCCGCGAAGCGCTGATCGGAGGGCTCGGTTTAGCTTTAGCTCCGCGTGGCCCGGTCTTTGGAATGGTCACCCGCGTAGTCGAAGAGAAAGGATTCGCAATCCTCATGCCGATCCTGGATCGGTTACTTTCAGACGATGTGCGGCTGATCATTTTGGGCGAGGGCGACACTGGATTCGAAACCGGTCTGGCTGTCGCGGCGCGAAAGTTCCCGGACAAGTTTGTTTACCGGCCACATTACGACGAAAAGCTGGCCCATGTGATCGAAGCGGGAATGGACATCAGTTTGATTCCCTCGCGAATTGAACCGTCCGGGTTAAGCGCAATGTATAGCCTGAAGTATGGCGCTCTGCCGGTAGCGAGGGCGACTGGTGGAATTCAGGAGATCATCCAGGACTACGATCCTACGATCGATCGCGGCTATGGCTTTCTCTGCTACCATCATTCGTCCGAGGCGTTTTGGGATTCGATAAAGCGAGCCCGCGAAACGTTTCGCAACCAGGAACTCTGGGACGTTCTGATGCGGCGGGCTATGACCCGCGAGTTCTCCTGGGATCAATCCGCCCGCCGATATGAGCAGTTATATAGTGAGTTAGCCGCCTTTGCTCCGGGTTCGGAAGCGGCGGCCTGAGACTGACCGGTTGCTGCCGTTATTTCGGGCGTCGTTGTGCGGTTCGAGCGGGCCGTTTCGAACCAGAGAAGGCGCCGTTTTGTTCGACGAATAAACCGGCCGGCTGACCGTCAAACTGTGGCCATCAAAATTACCGTCCAGGAGCGAATACGAATGCGAATTGACAGTGCACCGGTCGAGGAACGGACAAGTTCTTGCAATGAGCAGGGCTTTCGTATCTCCTCGGCGGTCCCTTATTCATTCACCATGAGACGCTTCGGCGCCGCCAGGGCTATAGCTATCGGGTTCGCCATCACGCTGGCTCAGCTGGCGCTGGCGGTCGGTTTGTTGGCGCCGGAAGGCCCGATCTCCTATCGCTACTCGACGCTCGTTCAGCACGACAGCTACTGGTTCGCTAACATCGTGAATCGCGGTTATCAGACGATCGTCCCTCCGATCAATCACAAGGTGATGGAGGTCTCCAACGTCGCCTTCTTTCCCGCTTATCCTGTGCTTGCCGGCGCTCTGAGATATGGCCTCGGAATCGAAACTGACACCGCCCTGCTGATTACTGCGCAAGCGGCAGCGTGGGGTTTCTGGAGTTACTTCTTTCTGTTCTGCGAACGGTGGAACTTGGCGCCGGGTGCGCAGGCGATGGGTGCGCTCGCCATTCTCGCTCACCCGGCCTCGTTCTTCCTGGTTGCCGCCTATTCGGAATCGATGTTTCTCATGGCCCTTCTCGGCTTCATGTTTTGGAGCGACTCGACCGCGCCAACCAGCCGAATTTGGGCTTGGCTCCACGGAGCGTTGATGTCTGCCACCCGAATTGTCGGCATTCCGTGCGCTGCCTACCCGGTGCTTCAGGCGTTATTTAGAACAGGGCGAGATTTCATCCGCCGCCCCTGGCACTGGATGAAAGCACATTGGCAGGTGATCATGTTAATGGTCGCTTCCACCGGCGGTGCCGCATTGTTCTTTCTCTTTTGTCAGGTCCGTTGGGGACACTGGAACATGTACATGCTCACCCAGTCCGCGGGGTGGGGCATTGTTCCGGACTATCTGGCGATATTCAAGCCAGCCAATTACCGGTGGCTGATTCCGGCCCTCAACAACCCAACCGAAGCGAGCCAATTGTCCATGACAATCGGGGCATTGCTCCTGGTTACGGTTGGAACGGTGGAACTCATCCCGGCGATCCGCCGACGAACCGATTGGACCACCCGGATCGGCATCTATTTCTGTGCCGCCGTTATCTACTTTGTATCCGTTAGTGGAGTGGCCTGTGTCGAAATGGAAAGCATGCTTCGCTACGAATTCTGCGTGCACGCGTTAATCGTGCTGGCGTTTTTGCATTTTTTGCGCCAATTTCGCCCCCCGCCGGTGCCGGTTCGCGCACTTGGCGTAGTGGTGGCGCTGGCGAGCGCCGCAGGGCTCAGCGTGCAGGGCTGGTACGTATGGAATTTTACCCGGGGAAATTGGGTAGCGTAAAAATGATGAAAACACATGTTGCAATAATTGGGGCCGGACCGGCCGGACTTACCGCGGCGTATCTTCTGCGAAAGAACGACGTCGACGTTACTGTTCTTGAAGCTGATCCGGAATACGTGGGTGGGATCTCACGAACCGCGACTTACAAGGGATTCCAGTTCGATATTGGAGGTCACCGGTTTTTCTCAAAGTCGAAGGCGGTGGAAGACTTCTGGACTGAAATCTTGCCGGACGACATGCTGATCCGGCCGCGTTCTTCGCGCATTTTCTACGACAACAAGTTTTTCTCGTATCCCCTGCGGGCATTTGAGGCGCTGACCAAGCTCGGGTTCATTCGGTCGACTCTTTGCGTGTTGTCGTGGTTGAAGGCACGATTCTTCCCGGTCCGTGATCCGAAGAATTTCGAGGACTGGGTGAGCAACCAGTTCGGCAAGCGGCTCTTCAATACCTTCTTCAAAAGCTACACCGAAAAGGTTTGGGGGATGAGCTGCAAAGAG
>JBJMXE010000017.1:0-38140 GCA_045809745.1 Chthoniobacterales bacterium
GGAGACACTAGCTGGCGTTTGTGCGCGTAATGAGAATCTGGACGTCGGCGACGCGATCGAGCACATCGTGAGTAGCGACATAGCTGATCGGGCACTGCAAATTGAGCCCGAAGAGTTAAACGACGTGATGAAGAAGGGCAGCCCAGTTCGCCTGCTCGACGTCCGTACCCGGGAAGAACATGAGGCCGTCAAAATAGACGGCGCTGAGCTGTTCACGCAGGATTTGATGCAAAAGATTCTAAGCAACTGGCCACGCCAGGATCTGCTGGTGATCTACGATCATGACGGATCGCGCAGTCTTGATGCGGCGGCTTACTTCCAAGGTCACGGGTTCGATAACGTGAAGAGTCTTCGCGGCGGGATTGACGCGTGGAGTGTTGAAGTAGATCCGAAATTGCCGCGGTATCATGTGGAGGTTGGCTAACGGTTGATGACCGCAGGATCAGCATCTCTGATTGTAGGCAGTCTCTATGAGACGGCCGATTCGGAATCGCATCTGACACAGACGCCCTACAATTTCAGACGCCCGACAGGACAACTATTGTGATCAACGAGACTGAATCAAAAATCGAAGAAGCTATCAGGAACCCGAAGAATGTCGGTGAAATGGCGGACGCGGATGCGGTCGGGACTGTGGGTAGTCCGGATTGCGGCGACATGCTGCGGATGTGGATCAAATTTCGGGAAGAGAACGGTCGCAAGGTTATCGACCGCGCTTCGTTTCAATCGTTCGGATGCCAGACCGCGATCGCGGTGGCGAGCGTTGCCACAGAGATGTTAAAAGGCAAAACTGCGGCTGAGGCCAGCGGGATGTCCGGGCAGGAACTATCGGCGCCGTTAGGGCCACTGCCGCCGGTCAAGATCCATTGCGCGCAACTGGTTGAGGGCGCGTTACGGAATGCGCTGGGAGTTGAATCATCCGAGCCGCCAAAAACAACGTCGCCAACTTTGATGGACCAGCTGTCAGCTGCAACTCAGCCGACGAAAGTTAAAATCGTTCTCGATCGAAAGGAGACGTAATTCATGCACGAGCATACTGAATTCACACTAAGCAGAGACACGGACGCGATCCAAATTCCAAGCGGACAGCAGATGATGCTGCCGGCCGGAACGCAAGGTGTGATCACCCAGACGTTAGGCGGAAGTTATACCATCGCGACCTCCTATGGTTTATCGCGCATCGCAGATAAGGACCTCGACGCACTTGGCTTGGAAGCTCCCCAATCCAACAACGGCGCGCCAAAAGAATCGACCGATGCAGGGCCGGTTGATGAGAAGGCGGTGTGGGAACAGTTGAAGCAATGCTACGACCCTGAGATTCCGGTAAACATCGTTGATCTCGGATTGGTCTACGATTGCCGGCTCATGAAAAAGGATGACGGCGGAACGCGGGTCGAAGTGAAGATGACGCTAACCGCGCCTGGCTGCGGCATGGGACCAGCCATAGCGAATGACGCGCAGGGCAAGATCCTCAGTATTGATGGCGTAGACGAAGCCGAGGTGCAGTTAGTCTGGGATCCGCCGTGGAACCAGAACATGATCAGCGAAGCAGGGCGGATGAAGTTAGGAATGGTGTGATCTCGGCTGCCGACAGCCGCAAATTGACGATTGGCGCGCCATCGCCATATGCCATTTGATATCGGTCGTCCATTTGCGGGAATGGCGCCTGCTGAGAGCCTGGCTATGAGTTCGCAGCAGAGCGCGGGCGGTTAGGCATGGAAAAAAGTTCGCGACCGGACGCGATCCGAAAGATCGGCATCGTCTTAATACTGATTGGGATGTTGATCCCCCCGTTCCTCCTCAATCTTGGGGTTGCATTCAAAGGCCGTTTTTCGCCGCTCAGTCAGGGATTTTCACCTTTTCGCGCGCTACTTCTTTGTCAGCAATGGACGTTGTTCGGCTACGTGGTTCCGTTCAACTTCACCATGGAATTTGAGGTCGAACTGAGAGATGGCCGGGTTGTCGTGCTGCGCGACCTGGTGAAAGAACGTGCCGGAAAATGGCAGTCGGTCCTGTTTCATAACGAACGAAAAACGCAACTCAACTTATATGCTAACCGTCCCGCCCTGCGTCACTATTTCGAGTATTTGATCTGGCTCAACGACATCAATCCAGCCCAGGTCGTTCACCGGACTATTAATCTCCGTTACCGCGATGTTTTGCCGCGCAACAAAGCCGCGGCCGCTGGAACTTATTTCGGCCCCGAATCCAAACATGTTCTCGAGCAGTTCTAAAACTGCAATCGCGCGGCTGAACGAATTCTTCTTCGGGCCCGACAAGGCTCCGTGGACCGTTATCCGCATCGGATGCGCTTTCCTGATTCTGGCCACCCTTTTGCTCATGGGTATTTCGGGCAATTACGTCCGGCTTTACGGACACTATGGGATGCTGCGTCGCGCCGATGCGATTGATACCGTGTTGTGGCCCGGTTTTTTATTCCTGATTGATCGCGATCCCAGTTGGATCTGGCGCATTTATTGGGTAACGGTCGCAGCCGCCGTCTGCCTGGCCATCGGGCTGTGGACGCGCGTCGCCGCCGCCCTCACCTTTTTCCTCTATGTCGCGATGGTCCAGCGCAATCTTGTTTCCTTCAATGGTGAAACCGGAATTCTTACCTTCGCTTTGTTCGCGCTGATCTTCGCGCCGTCGCCCCAACGCTTTTCAGTCGATCATCTTCTTCTCAAGAAGCCGGTCCCCGCTCGGCCTGAGATCTGGGCAACGCGCTTCGTGCAGTTCAACGTTTGCATGATGTACTTGTTTACCACGCTCGGTAAGTTCGCTGGTCAATGGGACCTCGGCACCGGCGAAATCTGGTATCACATCACATTGTCGGACTGGTTTCGCTTTTCCGGTGCGGAATGGCTGCGTCATCCGTTAGTCTGCTGGATCGTGGCGCATGGTTCATTGCTGATGGAAGGCGGGTTCGCATTCCTGGTCTGGACGGAATTGCGTCTGCCACTCGTCCTTCTATTAATGATGATGCACGCATGCATCATCGTGCTTTTCGACAATGCCCTAACCTTTTTCAACATCGCCGCTATTATCGCGCTCTGCGGATTTCTTGAGACCGGAGACCTCCATCGGATCCGCAGGTTCGTTCGAGGCCTGACCGGGCTGTTCGGTCGTGACCGGTCCGAACGAACCGCCGCGACCGGTTAGGAATCGCGCCGCGACTTTTTGCTGGACCGCTGCTGTAACGTCAGAGCCACAAATGTGGCAGCCAGGCCTGATAGCAAGAAAAACCAGGTGGCACCTGTTTCGGGGACGCCGGCGGTGGACGGCGCCGGAGACGGCGGCGGCGGCAGTTCGGTTATGAGCACCGGCTCGGGCGGAGGCGGAAGAAGAATAGTGGACGGTGGCGGCGGAAGAAGAAGCACAAGCGCCGGCGGCGGAGGCAGTACCACTCCCGAGGGCTGAGAAACCGACCCGGTCGAATCTGCAGTTTGTCCCGGCGACATTGGAACGGCCATGGTGTGATAGGGAGCGACCGAAAAAACGGTGATGCCGAGCGACGCGAGAAGAATTAACTTTTTCATTTCCAAAGGGAGGCCGTGGCAACCTTGGTTTAGGGGCAACGACGGACCGCTGTCAATCGGAAAATCAGTGAAAATATGAAGTTTATAAGCCCGCCAGATGCGTCTTTCCGGTGAAGTGGGCAAAATTTGGGTGATCAGCTTCAAGTGGGGCGGGGGTCGACGGACTTCGCCGAGATGACCGGATTCGCCGGCTTGCGAACTCGAGCTTGGATGATTCGAACGTGGTAACCCGCGAGGACCATTCATGCTCGTGAACGCGCAGAAATTCGGCGAACGCGCGTTGACAGAGCTTGGCCCGCCTCTATACTCATCGCCGCGTTCCGATGCAGAATTCTCTGCACGGGGAGAATCTTCCGATGCCATCAACTGAAATTATTTTAACTGAAAACGTACCCGGATTGGGCGCCGAAGCCGATGTGGTGAAGGTTCGCCGAGGCTACGCCCGTAATTTCCTTTTACCCCGTGGCAAAGCTTACGAAGTCACGCCCGCGAGCATGCGGCAGCTGGATAATCTGAAGAAGAAGCGCGCGGAGCGTGAAGCTCGCGAACTTAACGATGCAGAAGAGCTAACCCGTCGGATCGGCAAACTTAAAGTTATCTTCACACTGGCTACCGGCGAGAGCGGCAAAGCGTTCGGATCAGTCACGGCTAACGACATCGTGACGCGGTTGAAAAACGAAGCCGGTGTCGACATCGATCGCCACAAGATTGTTTTGGAGCACCCAATCAAGACCACTGGTGAGCACGAAGTAACCATCAAGTTGCACCACGACGTGGTAACCAAATTTCATTTTCAGGTTAGATCTGCTGAAGCGCCAAAGACTGAAGCTGCGGCCGCTCCAGCGGAGGAAACGGACAAGAAACGTTCGCTTTTCCGGCGGAAAAAAGAATCATCCTAAGCAATGGCGACTCAACCACCGTCCGCATGGACTGGTGAGAAGCCTCGAAGAGCAGCTGGTAATGGCGCTGGCCGAGGTTCGGCCGCGGGATCGGGGGAAAAAGTTTTCCCCATGTCACCAACAGGTTCTGCGCAGGATATTCACCGTACGCCGCCCCACAGCACTGAAGCCGAGCAGGGCGTGCTCGGTTCGATGCTGATCTCACCACGCGACGCTATCGCTGAGTCGGTCGCCAAGATTACCGAAGAGTATTTTTACGTTCCGGCCCACCAGATCATCTACACCGCGCTCGTTGAGCTCTGGAATGCCAACCAGGCAATCGACCTAATCACCTTCACTCAATTCCTGCGCGACCGGAATATTCTCGACACGATTGGCGGCGCGCCATTCGTCACCAGTCTTTTCACATTCGTGCCGACGGCGGCGAACATTGGATATTACCTCGAGATCATCCGCGACAAATACATCCTGCGGCAGATCATCAGCGCAGCCACTGAAAGTGTTCGCCGGGCGTATGAAGAGCAGGACGAAGTGAACAGCCTGCTGGACGAGGTAGAGCAAAAGATCTTCGCGGTGGGCGAAGACCGGTTCAAAGGCCAGATGCTCTCCATGAAAGACCAGGTCATGGAGGCGATCGAAGCGATTGAGAGATTATATGAGCACAAGGGTGGCATCACCGGCGTCTCGACCGGTTTCGTGGAGTTCGATCGCCTAACCAGCGGTCTGCATCCTGCCGAAATGATCGTGATCGCGGCTCGTCCGAGCATGGGAAAAACCGCATTCGCAATGAACATTGCCGAGCATGTGGCCATTCAAGAGAAGCAGGCTGTCGCGATCTTCAGTCTGGAAATGAGCGGCCAGCAGCTGGTGCAACGGCTCCTCTGTTCGCGCGCTCGAGTGAATCTGAAAAAGGTTAGAGACGGTTTTCTGGGCGAACGCGAGTTTGCCAGTCTCACTTCGGCGGCATCGAAACTGGCCGAATCAAAGATGTTCATCGACGACACATCCGGTCTCAGCATTCTGGAGCTGCGGGCAAAGGCACGCCGAATGAAGGCGCAGCACGATATCCGTTTAATCGTCGTCGATTACCTGCAGCTGCTGCGGTCCACTTCCCGCCGGGGGCAAGACAATCGTCAGATCGAGATTTCCGAAATTTCTGCCGGCCTGAAAGGATTGGCCAAAGAGTTGCACGTTCCGATCATCGTGGTGGCTCAGCTGAACCGAAATCCGGAAAACCGGACGGGTGACAGCAAAGGACGGCCGCGATTGAGCGATTTGCGTGAATCGGGCAGCATCGAACAGGACGCAGATCTCGTCGGCCTGCTCGTTCGGGAAGCGTATTACGCCGACACCGAAGAGGAGAAGGAAGAAGCGGCCGGAAACGCCGACCTGATCATTGCCAAGCAGCGTAATGGCCCCGTAGGCGACATTCCGTTGACCTTTCTTAGCGAGTTTACGCGGTTCGAAACCCGCGCCCGCAGCATGTCAGAACCGGAAGGGTTCTGAGTGGGGAAGGTTGAAGGGTTAAAAAGTTAAAGCGGTTAAAACGTAGCTGAGGATACAAACCGTCACGGTTCAACTGTTCACTCTTCAACCTTTTAACTGTTCAACCTATCAACTCTTCAAGTCTCTCACCGCCGCCATCACGTGTTCGGCATCGATCCCGAACTCTTTCATGACCTGTGGGCCGGGGGCGCTGAGACCGAAGCGGTGAAGCCCAACGACTTTTCCGTCCAGGCCGACGTAGCGGTACCAGGCGTCGGGAACGCCCGCTTCGATGGCGACGCGGCGCCGGCACGAGTTCGGTAGCACTTCGTCTTTATATTCAGCGGATTGACGCTCAAAGCGCTCGAAGCACGGCATGGAGACAACGCGAGCGCCGTCTCCAATCTCTTTCGCAGCAGCCATTGCGTGCTGCAGCTCGCTACCACACGACAAAATGATGACCTTCAGTTCGCCCGTTTCCCGTTTCGCCACGTAACCGCCGCGAGCCACGCCTTCCCGGCGCAGCTGAATGTCGATCTCGTTCAGCATCGGAACAGCCTGGCGGGTAAGTGCGAGCAAGGTTGGCCCATCAATTTTCTGTGCGGCCGCGGCAAATGCGCCTGCGGTCTCTTCCGGATCAGCCGGCCGAATCACATCAATTTGCGGCATCACTCGCACGCTCGTTACCGTCTCTACCGGCTCGTGGGTCGGTCCGTCCTCACCGACTCCAATCGAATCGTGGGTAAAAATGTAAATGTTAGGCAGCTTGGAAAGCGCAGCCAAACGAATGGACGGTCGACAGTAGTCGGTGAAAACCAAAAACGTGGCGCCGGATGCGCGCAGAATCCCGTGATACGAAATCCCGTTCATGATCGCACACATCCCGTGCTCGCGAATGCCAAAATGAATATTTCGGCCTAACGGAGTGTCGCGAGTGAAATCGCCACCGTCAGCGATGTAGTTCAGCGTCGATCCATGCAAATCCGCACTGCCGCTGATGAACAAGGGCAAGGCCTGAGCGAGGGGTTGCAGCGCTTCGCTCCCCGCTTTTCGAGTCGCCAATTTCGCGTCGGCTGGAAAGTTGGGCATGCGCGACAAAAGATCTCCGGGAACTTTTCGCTCGATCCCGCCGTCCAGCAGCTTCGCCTGATCGGGATTCTTCTTCTGCCAGTCCTGGTACATTTGTTCCCAGCGGTCGTAGTCTGCGAGGAGCTTCTTTTTGTGCTCCGCGAAGAAGGCATACACGTCGTCGGACACAAAATAAGGTTCATCCGGAAGGCCTAACGCCTTGCGCGAGGCGTCGACATACTTGGCTCCAGCCTCGCCGTGCGCCTTTTGGGTGCCGGCAACTTCCGGAATGCCTTTGCCGATTAAAGTGTGGGCAATAATGAACTGCGGTTTGCCGTTGTCCCGATGTTTCGCAATTTCGTAGGCATCGACGAATTGCTGCATGTCGTTGCCGTCGATTTCCTGCACATCAAAACCGTAGGCGCGATAACGCATCGCGGTGTCTTCGCTTTGAGTGGCCTTTGCCATCGCGTCCAGCGTGACCGCGTTCGAGTCATAAATCAGAATCAGATTATCGAGACCAAAATGTCCTGCGAATGCGCTCGCTTCAGCGGAAACGCCTTCCTGCAGGCAACCATCGCCGGCCAGACACACCACGTGCTGGTCGAATATTCGGTGCTCCGAGGTGTTAAACCGCGCAGCACACATTTTCGCGGCGACCGCGATACCTACCGCGTTCCCCACGCCCTGCCCGAGCGGCCCGGTCGTGCATTCCACGCCAGGTGTTTCAAAAAATTCCGGATGACCCGGCGTCTTACTGTGAAGCTGCCGAAATCGTTTGATCTCCGACATTGGCAGATCGTAGCCGCTGATGTGGAGCCACGAGTAAAGGAACATGCTGCCGTGACCCGCCGACAAAACAAAATAGTCGCGCCCGATCCAACGCGGTTTGTCCGGATTCTGTTTCAACAAGTGCCCATAGAGCGCTGCACCCATTTCGGCGCAACCGAGCGGCAATCCCAAATGGCCCGATTGCGACGCTTTTACCGCGTCCATGCACAAGCCTCTCGCCTGGGTCGCAGCCTTCGCCAGAATCTCGAAGTTTAAGTTCATGTGGAACTGCTAGCTCTATGACGTCCGTTTGACCATGGAAAGCCCAATTTCGCACTGCGGCGCACGGTGCTAGCTTTTGACGAACTGCGCACAGCGCTGTTAGTAACGCATTATCGTAACGTTTGATCGCTAATGAATCGTTCTCTTTTTCTTCACGTCATTGAACGACTCGAAGGTCTGGTCGGCCGACTTCCCGCGACCATTCAGAAACCGATCCTCAGCGAACTCACCCCCTTGAAGGAGCTGTTTTTGAAACAGCGACCGCCACGTTTTGTTTTCGCCGGAGCGCCTACTACTCCCTTAACGCAATTGATGCCGGCATTATTTCCCGATTTCGTGCCGGTTCCGTTCGGCACTTCGGCCAGCCGGAAAGACCGATGGCGCGATTATGTCCTTTCCGATCGCGGCACTATCTCAATCCTGGACGCGCGGCAGGAGGAGATCGCTTCGGTGATTGGTGAAGAGCTCGAAAGCATGCCTGCCGATGTCATCTTCTTTGTAGACGACGAAGATCGGAAAAAGATCCGAAAGGATGTGATATCAAATCTGACGAAGATCGTTCAGCTCAATCGCCGATCGGATTTCGACGCCGGCGTCGTCGGTGTTATCTATGATCCAGCTCAGTCCAAGCAACTAAGTGCAGACGATTTGCGCGAACGCGGGGCGCGCCTGGACGGCGCTCTGCGCGCAGCATTGGATCCAAAAACTCCGCTTCTCCGGATCCTCGGGGTCCGCGGTTCGGGAGAATCGGAAGGTGCGCAGGCGGTTATTTCGGCGATTACGCGAAATCTGCCCAACGAGGCTCGGATCGAGACGGCGCGGGTATTCGGGGATAAGCAAACCCAAGCCGAAATCGGGCAACTACTGGTTAAATCGACTACGGCGATCTGCACGGCGATCGGGGCCCAGCCCATTCCACTCGCCGATCTGCCGATTTTGACAACTCTGCAGCTCGTGATGGTATCCGGAATCATGTACGTCAGCGGCAGAGAGCGCAGTTTGCGGGCAGCTGCGGAGTTCGTAGCGGCTTTGGGCGCGAACGTCGGCGCAGGGATGCTCCTTCGGGAAGGCGCGCGAGCGATCCTGAAGCTGGTGCCAGGCTGGGGTAATATCGTTTGCGGTATGGTCGCCGGTGCCGGCACCTATGCGATTGGTCGGGCGGCCATCAGTTACTTTCTGGAGGGTCTTTCCATCAAGGAAGCGAGACGCACTTATCTCACCAGCCGGCGGCGCGCTCGGCAGCAGGCACAGCTGAGCTCCCCGTCCGAGGGCAACGGGGCGATTTCCGAAAATGGAACGCCAGCGAGGCGGCGGCGCCTGCGCGGTTGAATAACTTGTGAACAAGTATCCCCTTCCAAGGCGCTTTGTTCACACTATTTTGTGAACAGGATCGCAGCTTCTTGACCCGAATTTCGCGTTCTGCAACCGCTCCGGCGAAGCCGTCGGAGACAGCGACGGTACTGCGCGCGATTGGCGTTTCCCCCGTCCGCAGTCTCGGTCAAAATTTCCTGCACGACCGCAATCTCAGTCAATGGATTGTGGATCAGATCGAGCCGGCAGCCGGCGATTATGTCGTGGAAATCGGGCCGGGAATTGGCGCGTTGACCGTGCCGTTGCTGCGGTCGGGCGCGAGCGTGCTGGCACTGGAAAAAGATGGCCGGTTGGCGGCATTTTTGAAAAAACAATATCCAGTTGAAGCGTTGGAAGTTTGGCACGGCGACGCCTTGGATTTCGACGTTCGCACGCTGTTTACCCGCGCCTCAGTGAAGGTGATAGGCAACCTTCCGTATTATATTGCAAGCCAACTGCTCCTGAAGTTCCTCGACTATCCGAGTCCGATATTACTCGGGTTGTTTATGTTACAGAAGGAGATGGCGAACCGCCTCGCAGCAACGCCTGGTAGCAAGGACTATGGGGCGCTGTCGGTTCTGCTCCAGCGGCATTACCGAATCAAACTCGTGAAGCGGGTTCCGGCCACAGTCTTCATTCCCCGACCCGAGGTTGATTCGGCAGTAATTCGAGCGACGCCTCGACCAACTGCCGAGCTTGGATTTTTCGACGACGACGTGTTCGTTTCCCTGGTCCGGCAGGGATTTTCACAACGCCGGAAGCAGCTGGGCAAACTCCTCGCCGATCAGATTCCGGACTGGCCCGCTGCGGCAGGTCACATCGGCGTGGACGTCCAAGCCCGAGCCGAAACTTTGTCTCTCGACCGGTGGGTTGCGCTCACGAATTACGTCGCACCGATTGGCTTAACCGATCCATTGGGGCCCGCTGAGGAGTTGTTCCCGATTGTGGACGAATCGGACCGGGTAATCGGCTCGGCACCACGAGGCAAAGTGCATGGGGATAACTTGCGTCATCGGGCCGTCCACATCCTCGTTTTCGACGCTGCCGGGGAGATTTACCTCCAGAAGCGGTCTCCGTTGAAGGACCGTCACCCCAGGGTTTGGGATAGCAGCGCTGCGGGGCATGTGAACGCCGGCGAAGACTACGACGAAGCGGCGACCCGCGAACTTCACGAGGAACTGGGTATCCGCGGCCGGTTAGAGCGGATCGCCAAGCTGCCGGCGTCAGACGCGACCGGTCAGGAGTTTATCTGGCTATACCGGACCCGACACGACGGTCAGATGCTGCCCAACAAGCAGGAGATCGAAACGGTAAAACGATTCCAGCCGGCAATGATTGCCGGCTGGATCGCTAATCGACCAGGCGATTTCGCGCCTGGCTTTGTGGAGTGTTGGAAGACTTACGTCGAACGCTGCCGTTAACGGCGGCGACGGCGTGAGCTCGTTTTTTTCCGGGCGGCTGTCTTCTTCCGCGGCTTGGCTCGTCTGGAGCTAATTGCGCCAACCTTGGCGATACCAGACATGGCAGACTTCTTAAATTTTCGCGCCGCACGACGGGCAGATTCTCTGCCGCCGTAAACGGAATCGCTAAACATTTTAGTCACTGCCTGAGTTCCGCGAATGAAATGGACTTGAAATCCGTGCGTCTGCTTTTTCGCACGAGCCTTCGTATCAATACGCCGGATGTTTTGTTCTGATTGTGGATTTGGGCGTCGCATAACAGCGGGCAATTAAATACACCGTGGACCGAAATCAATGGCTCTATTCATAAATTATTGAGGCACAGGCAACTGGTCGGGGTTAGGTAAATCCCACGTTTGCCAGAGGCTTTGGCAGTTTTGCCGCGGCAGAAGCGCATAACAAGGGTGCCGGTTAGCCCGTAACCAGCCGATCAAATGAACCAAATCCGGCTCGGCCATGGTAGTACAACCGGCCGTTGGGCGATTCACTCCCCGCCGGATATGAAAAAAAATCGCGCTGCCATTTCCCGGCACCGGCGGATCCGAATTGTGCCGGATCTCCACCAGCCATCGATAGGCAAAATCGTTGTGCCTCATCTTCTGCTTCTCGAACCAGGGCGGCGGTTGCGCCGGATTCTCGATGGTGACGAAGCGGTTGTAGTCGGGACTATGCACATCGTCGACCCATGCGTCTGCGGTCGTGACCTGGTGAAACGGATAATCAGACCCGTTAGGCAAATGCGCGTCGTAAGTATAAATTCTGCCGATTCGGAAAACTCCAGCCGGCGCCCGACCATCACGCTCCTTCTTGTGAAGGCCCTCCTCGTGCTGTCCGGCTAACCCACTGCCCCAGGCGATACCGTTTTTCCCAAACAACACCGGAAACGCCGGGCCACTTTTCGTCCAATTACTGCCAGCACCAGTACGTTCGAACAGCTGCATCTGTCCGTGCATGGAATCCCAGTCAGGCGCAACCGCCACGATCAGCTGAGTGCATTCCGCTGGCACGCCATCGGCATGAGCATTGCTCACGACCAGCCACAACCCCAATAGTATGCACCCGCGCTTTGCCGTGATCATGCCCCATTTAGACGTGCATTCCCGCGAAAATGTCCAATCGGAATTGTCGCTATTGCCTCCCCCTGAGCGCCGGGGCCGTGTGGTAGATTCATTTCATCACCGGCCGGGCTGCCAAGCGGAACGGAACGCCGCGTGAAGCGACCTTTTGCCGTCGCCATTCTTCTACTCGGCGTAACCGCAGTCTACGCGCCGGCGTTGTGGGATGGTTTCGTGTGGGACGACACCGCGCTAATCCTGCGGGATCCGTTGATCCGCAGTTGGCGGTTGATTCCGGAAGGGTTCAATCACTACCTGTTCGTCGACGCTACCCCGTCGGATTTTTATCGTCCGCTCCAGCGCCTGACCTACACCATTGAATACTGCTTGTTCGCGGTCCGTCCGGCACCGTACCACCTAACGAGCGTTCTGCTCCACGCAGCCGCGGCGATCGCATTATTTTTCTTTGCCGAATCGCTGTTCATTGCATTTGCATGCCCGAATGCGCGGGCGCGCCGGCTGGCTTTAATCGGCAGTTTTATTTGGGCAATTCATCCGGTGCACACGTCTGCCATCGTTTACGTGTCAGGACGTGCCGATCCGCTGGCTGCGTTCTTCGGCTTTACCGGATGTTATCTCGCGCTCCGTTATTTCGGTCAACCGGGGCGCAGCTCGGCGGTGTTGTTATTAGGAGCAGGGATTTCATTTCTGTGCAGTGCACTGAGCAAAGAAAGCGGTTTGATGTTCCCGCTGCTGATGGCCACTCTGCTGATGATTCTAAAGCTGCGCCGGGCGGCGCTCGCTGTAGCCGGCGTCGCTATGCTGGTGCTCGCCTTTTACCTTAGCTTGCGGCTCCCAGCGGAGCACACCTCGCCGCCCCATTTCGGCACCACGCCGCCCCCGGCTACTCGCCCGATAACTATGGCTCGAGCAGTCGCGGAATACGCCGGTCTGCTGGTGTGGCCGGTGAATCTTCACATGGAGCGCGACCTGGGAGTATCATTCACCCACAACCTGTACAACGACACCTCCGCCTCAGCGGCCAGGGAGTTACAGACTCTGGCGGGAGTAGCGATCACAGCGGCTGCGATGTTCTGCGCGTTCCGTATCCGGCGTCGCCATCGGCTTATCTTCGCCCTTCTGATTGCTGCGACGGTGTCCTACCTGCCGGTTAGTGACTTGCTCCAACTGAATGCCGCAGTAGCGGAACATTGGATCTACGTTCCGTCCGCGTTTTTGCTGCTCGGATTGGCGGCAGCCGGTTGGGAGACAGTGGACTTCCTGTTTAGGTCACGCACTAGGTTGTTGGTTTCGACGGTCGCATTTGCCAGCTGGCTATTATTTTTGGGAGCGCGAACGTTCGATCGTACATTTGATTGGAAGGATCAGCGAACCTTCCTGGAGCGAACCATTGCCGCGGGCGGCCGATCGGCTCGGATGTTGATCAACCTCGGCGCGCTCGAATCGAGCGAAGGTCATCTCGATCTGGCCAAACGGTACCTCACCGAAGCTTTGAAAAAGGAACCGGACCAGCCATTTGCGACCATTGATTTGGCGACGGTTTTGCTCAAACAAAGCGATTTCGAGGGCGCGCGACAAATGCTGGGCCGCGCGCTTTCGATGCCACTGGTGGAGAATAAGGCGCACGAATTACTGGCAATCCTGGAGAACAAGCAGAACGGCCGTCTGGATCTGATGCGTTTACGTCTGGCCGCCCACAGCGGTTACGCCGATTGGTTGATCGAAAAACGTTACATCAAATTGCTGGCCGAAACCGGCGCCGTGGGAGCCGCAATTCAAGAAGTCAGGACCTGTCTCCAAACCGATTGGTATCGAGCTGAGAGCTGGCAGCTACTGGGTGAGCTACTGGCACGCTACGGACAAAACGCGGCTTCGGCTGAAGCGCTGGCCATGGCGAACAGCTACGACCTGCATCTCTCTCGCCGGCCAGCTGCACTCTAGCTCCGGCGTAAATTCAACTCCGTTAACGGATTGGCACGACCACCGCGAATGGCCGGCGCGATTTGATTTTTGCGAACGCTGAATAACCAGCGCACAGCCAGCGTCTCTTTTAAACACTAAACAATATGAAAAAATCAATCGTATCCGGAGCAGCCGTAGCCATCGTGGGTCTGGCTATCGGTTCTCTCTCCGCGCAGACCCAGAGCACTACCACAAGCACATCGACGAATTACCTTGAAACAAGCAAGTTGATCGGCACCAAGGTCCGGTCGTCCGATGGCGAAGTCGGCACCATCAAAGACGTCGTGCTGGATAACAACGGTTGCATGGCGTACACCGTTCTCTCCACTGACGGAGCGGGCGGCGCCGGTGGCAGTCGAACCAGCAGCAGTACAACGACTACCAGAACCGTAGCGGTGCCTTGGTCCGTTTATGACGTGAGCTCATACACCCCGGACTCGCGGGTTGTCTCGGTTCGCGTTGATCGGCAGCGAATTTACGGTGCGCCGGCGTTCGACTACGCGCACGTGCGTGAGTATTCCTCGAATCCCGGTTACCTGAACCAAGTTAACTCTTATTACGGCGTAAGTGGATCGGGCGGCGTTGGCGTCGGATATTCCTCCGGTAGCAGCACCACCAATAGCAATTACGGCACAGGTGCTAATACGAACACGACTACTGGCACCAACACTGGCACCGGCTACAACTCCTCTGCCAGCACAGCTGCCTCACCAAACGGCTCTCCAGGGTCATCGGCTTCACCAGGAGCCACGGCCGCTTCAACGATGGCTTCGCCGGGAGCTTCTTCTTCACCGCAGAGCAGCGCTTCGCCGGCAAGTTCAGCAAGCGCCAGTCCGTCCTCGCGTAGCAGCAGCCGGTCGAGCAGAACGCCTGCATCTTCTCCGAGCCGTCATTCTTCGCCGACCAGTGGAAGCAACGACGAATCAGCGAGCGGCACCAGTGGCAGCAGTACTAGTGGCCACCATAGCTCCAGTGGACATAGCAAGACCGGCAGCAGCACAGGTGATACCAGCACCAGCAGCAGTTCGGACGAGAACAACGGTTCCAGCGACAGCAGTTCGTCCGGCAAAAAGAGCGGCCGGCACTCGACCAGCCATGGGTCCAGCAGCGGCAGCTCAAGCGAAGCGTCCGCTACTCCTAAGAGCGGCGGCGGCGACGAATAGTTAGTCCAATCGACAGAATCTCAACCAAGACAGCTAAAAACTGCGAAACCGCAGGAACGCGTTCAGTGTTCCTGCGGTTTTTTTATGTGGCAATGGCTCGCTCCACCTTCTCCGTGTCCTCAGCCAGGTGCTTGGCCCCGAACAGCCAGACCAGTCCCGACATCAGAATCACGGCGGAGACAAAAACAAAGGCGATCCGGATATTGGTGTGACCACCGATGTATCCGATGATCGGGAACGCCGGCACATCTCCGAGGGCGTGGATAATCAATATATTGACCGCAAATGCGGTGGCTCGGACCGCCGGAAGCGAGACGTTAGCCAGTGCGGTATTCGACGGACCGGTATTCAGAAACAGGAAGAAGATGGCAACAAACATCGCGATCCACGCGAGCGGGAATGGCAGATAGAGGCTGAGCACGAAGATCGGACAGGCGATCACCATTCCGATCCCGGAAACCAAAAAGTACGAACCGGGCAGCCGCGGGCGCAGTTTGTCCGCCACGATTCCACCACACAATGTGGAGGTGAGCCCTGCGACCACTGTGATCAGGCCGAAAATAGTCATCCCCGTTGCCGGGCTTTGGTTTCGAAACCGCAAATATGCCGGGACCCAGAAGCCGAGTCCCGCCGTGGCGAACGTTCCCAACGTCTGCGCAATGCAGTTGATCAGGTAGGATCGGGTCTTGAATAGCCTGGCGTAGTCGCTGAATCGCCGCGGCGAAGTTTTTTGCAACAAGTGATGGGCGCCACGGGGATCACGCTGCCAAAAACACAAAATGCCTAACAAGATTCCCGGCGGAGTGACAAGGTAGAAAGCCCAACGCCAATTCAGATGCGCGCTCACCAAACCACCCAGCACGTAACCGAGCGCGCTGCCGACCGGAATGGCCGCACAAAAAATGGCCAGGATGCGGCCGCGAGTTTCGATCGGGTAAAGATCCGAGAGGATGGTCGGCGCCGCCGGGCCGTAGCCTGCCTCCCCGATCCCCACGAACACGCGCGTACCGAGGAGAACCGCGAAAGTCGCGGCCAGGCCCGACGCGCCGCTGGCCAGGCTCCAAAGAATCACGGCGATTCCGACGAGCAGCCAACGTGAAAATCGGTCGGCCAGAAAACCCAGCAACGGCGCACCCAACATGTAGCTGATTAGAAACGCGTCACCAAGCCAGCTCGTCTTAAACATCGCGTTCGGATCGCCCGGTGAAAAGAAAGCCGCCCGGATGTCCGGCTCGACGGCGGCCAGTACCTGCCGATCGATGTAGTTAAACAAATTGATCGTCAGCAGCAGCCCTAGAGCGAACCGCGCAGAGGTTTTCGATACACTTGCGGTCATACGATCACAATTGCCGATTGCGCCCCTCGCTTCCGATGTGAAATCATATACCGTGATCGGTCTCAGGCCCGCTCAGCGCGCCATCTATTTTATCGGATTGCTCCTCGGCCGCGCAATTTACCGGGTAAGCACATTCGGTGTCGATCATTTGCCCCCGGGCGGCTTTCTCCTGTTGCCTAACCACATTTCCTTTGTCGACGCGATCATTCTTCAGCTGGCATGTCGGCATCGGCAGATTCGTTATATCATCGACGAGAGTTTCTATCGCAAACCACTTCTGCATCCGATTCTGAAGTTGGTCGGCTGCATTCCGATCACGTCTCGTCGAGCGAAGGAAGCGTTACGGACTGCTGCGGAGGCGGTCCGCGCGGGCGACATCGTGTGTTTGTTTCCGGAAGGTCAGCTCACCCGCTCTGGAACACTCCTCCGACTACAACGCGGCTACGAGTTGATTGCCCGACATGCGGAAGCCCCGGTCGTACCAGTGTGGATGGACCAGCTGTGGGGGTCCGTGTTCTCGTACAAAGGCGGGGGGCTGTTCAAGACCTGGCCGCGCATCCCGTTTCGGGTGAGCGTGGCATTCGGCGAACCGCTGGCTACAGGCAAGTCTGACATTGCCACTGTCCGCGAGGAATTATTGAAACTGGGCGAACTCTGTTTCAGCCGGAGGCCGTCGCTGAATGGCCATCTGGCTGCCACCGCTCTTCGCGGATTGAAGCGCCGGCCTTTTTCCAAATTACTGGTCGATGGATTGGACCACACCGATTTATCTGCGGCCAAGCTTCTGGCCGCGGCGTCCGTATTGAGCCGCTATTTGCGGCGCAATTTTCCTAACGAGGAAAGAATCGCAATCGTTTTGCCCGCGAGCAAAGGTGCGGTTGTTGCCAATCTGGCCGTTGCTCTGGCCAACAAAGTTCCGGTCGGATTGAATTTCACCAGTGGGCGGGCGGCCATCGAATCGTGCTGTCAGCGCGCCAATCTCCGAGTCGTAATCACCGCAAGCGCATTCATCCAGCGCTTACCAGATTTCCCATGGCCAGAGCAGATCGTGAAGATGGACGCTCTACTACCATCCATGAAGCGCTCGATCTTGCTGTGGTGGATCGCTTCAGCGCTCCTCCCCGCTTCACTCCTCCTGCGGTGGCTGAAAGTTCCCAAGCAGGGCGGCCACCGCGAAGCGGTGCTGCTGTTCACCAGCGGCAGCTCTGGTGAACCGAAAGGGGTCGTTCTCAGCCACCGGAACATTCTTGGGAATGTCACTCAATTTAAAGTGCTTCTGGATGCGACTCGCGAGGACGCCATCCTCGCGTCGCTCCCGTTTTTCCACAGCTTCGGCTGCACCGTTACGTTGTGGTATCCCTTGGTCGAAGGAGTGCGCGTTGTCACAAGCCCAAATCCACTGGAAGCGGGTAAGAACGCCACGTTGATCGATCGATACAAGTGTACATTACTGGTCGCCGCGCCGACCTTTCTCCGCGGATATCTTCGCAAGGCGGAGCCACATCAACTCCGATCGCTCAGGCTAATCATTACCGGCGCCGAAAAACTTCCGATTGATCTGGCTGAAATTTTCGAGATAAAATTTGGAAAGCACGTGTTCGAAGGATACGGCCTAACGGAGACGGCTCCGGTGGTGAGCGTCAATCTTCCCGAGCCGAAGCCAAAGAAAACCGGTGACTCCGTCCAGCCATCCAGTCGCCTTGGCTCAGTCGGGAAAATGGCTCCGGGTATTGCGGCAGAGATTCGGGATCCTGACTCGGCTGCGAAACTCTCCTTACACGAGACCGGGATGCTTTGGTTGCGCGGGCCCAATATCTTCGAAGGTTACCTGGGGGAGCCGGAGCAAACCGCGGAAGTATTCCGCGACGGCTGGTTCAAGACCGGCGACATCGCTCGGTTCGACGAAGATGGCTTCCTCTATATAGAGGGGCGGCTTTCCCGGTTTTCGAAGATTGGAGGCGAGATGGTGCCCCATGAAGCGCTGGAGCAAAAGATTAACTCGGTGCTTGGCTTTGACGGCGAATCCGAGCGGTCGATCGCAATCGTCGGGGTGAGCGACGAGTCCAAAGGTGAAGCAATGGTATTGCTCGCGGCTATGGACATCGATCTGGCTGATCTTCGTGACAAATTACGGAAAGCAGGCGTACCGAACCTCTGGATCCCAAAGAGAATTTGCCGAGTGGAAGCGATTCCGGTGCTCGCTTCCGGCAAGCTCGACCTAAAGAGGTGTAAGTCTGCTGCTGAGGAGTGACGGAGGGGAGCTTTCATCAGTAGAACTGCGATGCTGCACGGTACTGGGCTCGTGATTTGGCTACTCGCAAACCTGTGCCATCCTGCGCGCAGTCGAAGGACCTCTCCTACTTGCCTGACGTATACCGCATTTGGGAGGTCGCTCGACTTCGCTCGGGACGACATAGCAATAATGTGGGAGACATTCCAAATGCGCCGAGCCTGATCTCGGCGTCGCGTCACGAGGATTCGGAGAAACCGCAGATTCCAGCAGTACCGCACCTAATGCGTTTTCTTCTCCACCGTGTTGCAAACTACCTGGCCGCGAACCTGATGAAGGTCATCTTCGGGTACGCGGCGCGGGTGCACGTGCTGCATCGCGAGCGAGCTGACGTTAGCGGCGGCGTCTTGCTCGCCGCTAATCACATCAGTCATTTCGACCCATTCATTTTTTCATCAGTAGTTAGGCGTAAGATTGATTGGATGGCCATGGCAGAGTTTTTCCCGTACCCGGTGCTGGGCCAGTTCCTCCGCGCCGTAGACGCTTTTCCGGCAGAACGCCTCAGGGCAGATCGCGCGACGATTCGCAGCGCGCTGGAACGGCTAAAAGATGGACGAATGGTCGGGATTTTCCCGGAGGGAGGAATTCGCGATGGCCCGGATTCGATTTTGGAAGGCGCGGCGTCAAAATCGGGTGTGGCAATGCTGGCCCACGTAGCCAACGTGCCCATACTGCCATGCGTAATACTCGGAAGCGATCGACTGTACAATTCCAAACGTTGGCTTCCAATCCGACGCAGTGTGGTTTGGATTGCGTTCGGCGGACTCATCCAATGCAATAGCAATCTTGCAAAAGCAGAAGCACGAAGCCAGCTGGAACAGGACTTCAGGCAATCGTTGCAAAGCCTGCGAAACGAGATCGTGAAGACATTTCGCCTAACCGCGGCCGACCTGCCGCACCCGCCCAAGGTGAGAATGAAGGAATCGCAGCGATGATCCGGCGATCTTCCGCCTTAGCCGCTGATTCGGCGATGTGCGCGCTGATCAATGTGCTTCAGGCCCGTCACCGGCTGGATGATCGGGCCAGGTCTGAGATGGAACAGTATGTCAGCACCTGTGAAGGCCTAACGATACACGATTATTACGGACATATCGAACCGGACGACCTGCCGCCCTTCGCACCAAATGGGCGATCGATGAGCTGGCGGAGTCCCCTGCCGACCGCGTTTGAGGCAAACAACACAGTGCATGTGGACCTGTTTCCCTGCTCGAAGGGCTGGAGTGGGCCGACCGTGTTTATGTTGCACGCGCTGATGTCGGCCACGCGCGTGGGCTACCGGCGCTGGGCTGCCCACTTCAACGGCCTGGGCTGGAATGTCTGTTTCGTTCATCTGCCCTACCACTACTCCCGCGTTCCTCCAGGATTCTTCAACGGCGAACTAGCGATCACGGCAAACCTGATGCGGAACGCGGAAGGACTTCGTCAGAGCGTTATGGAACTGAGACAACTCATCAGCGCCTTGCGCGCTCAAGGGTGCACCGACTTCGGCATCCTGGGCACAAGCTACGGTGCGTGGATCGGCGCTCTGCTGGCCTGTGTCGAACCTGATTTGCGGTTCGCCGCCCTGATGGCGCCGATCGTGAACGTGGAGCATGCAATCTGGCAGAGCCCAGCCGCATTCTACATGCGACGAGAGCTGCGACGCGCCAATATCGAGCCGGCGCTCGTTGCCCGGCATTTTCACCTCAGCTCACCCAGCCACAACTTACCCGTGTGCGGAGCTGAACGCGTCTTGTTTGTCGCCGGTGAATTCGACTTGATCGCGCGCGCCGAAGATATCAGGCAGTTATACCGCAAATGGCAGGGTTCCGAGCTACTGGTCGTCCCACAAGGGCATTTTGGCTACCGAATGATGCGCGAAACCGTCAGCCGACTACAGCAGCGTGGCTGGCTATGATTTGACGTCCCGGAGCGGCGTCTGACACAGACGCCCACAACTGGGGCGCTCGTTAGTCGAGCCAGTCCATGGAGGATAGCACCTCCCGAAACTGCGGATCGTCAGCCGACAACGCCGGCAACCATTCTCCTTCTGGTTCACGAGTCCACCAGCCGTTTTGTTCGGGCGCAGTGAAATGATAACGAAACAATCGCGCCCTGACGTATCGCGGAGGAGCATCCGGAAACGGGTTGTTAGCCAGTAAGGACAGGGTGCCGGGATCGTTATGCAGAAGGCGCCACACAAAATGCAGGGTCCATGGGTATTCCTGCGCTGACGCCATGGCGGCGAACCAGATTTGCCAGTCAATCCGCGGTTGATATGGCGCGATGAAAGGCGGACGGCGATCCGGATTGCCCGGTTTCGCTTTGAACTCGTAGGGCCGCCACTGAGTGTCACCGGTGATGAAATTATCCGTCGTGCCTTCGAAAATGATTTCGTTCCGCTCCCGCCCAACTACGCCGAAAGCGCCGTAACTGTTAACTAAATCAAGCGGGTCGAATGACGTGTTCATCATCTGTCGGTCGGAGACGAGATTCACTACCGGCGCGCGGCTCAACCACACGACAATGCCGGTAAGGACAAGGGCGGTAACGCATTGCACCCGGCTCAAATCCGGCGTTCGTTCCGGCCCGTCAGCTCTGCGCACCAACGCTATCGGCAGAATTCGGCGCCAGAAGGTGTCGTCCAGACAGGCCAGGAAAGGGACGATCGTCAGGTAGTTGAGGAAGGACAGGTTACCGCTCACGATCAGCAGAAGTTGAAACACAATTAATAATACGCCGGCGATGTGCCGCGCGACTCGAGGACCGAAGGAAAACCACGGGACGACCAGCTCGACGAAATGGTTGAAAGCAGTTTCGATGTTGTGGAACCAATGCGGCGCAAAATGCAGATACCGGCTGATGGGATTGGGGATCGGTTGCGTCTCGTAGTGGTAATACATGCAGGTCAGATCGCGCCAGCAACTGTCCCCGCGCATCTTGATCAATCCGGCACCGAGCATGATCCGGAAGCCGAGCCACCGAAATAACCAGATCACCAGGATTGGCGGCGGTCGTTTCGCAAAGGGTCGCGGGTTAACGAGCGGACACAGAAAAATCGCCAGAAAGCCGGTCTCCAGAAGTTGCGTCTCCCAACCGTAGCCATACCAGATCTGACCGACATGAACGATCGACATGTACAACGCCCACAAGACCGTCAGGATGATGGCGTTGGCATATCCGGCGAGCACCACCAGCGACAGCCCAAGACCAACCCATGCACAAACTCTTAGCGACTGATCCGAAATTCCAAACCAAAACAGCGTCGGCAGCTGAACCATTCCGTCGGCCGAAGAGCCGAGGTGCCTGCCGATTTGCTGTAAATATTGGTTGGCCGGGGTTAATCCGTGTTCGCCGATCAGTGGCACCAGTTGATTCACCGCGGCCAAAAATGCGATCGCGTAGATGAAACCAAGCAGTCTCAGGATAACGAATCGGGTCAGCCGGTAGTTGTCGCCACCGCGCGACAGGAGCTCGAGAAATTGTTTGTTCGTCATCTTCCGGGGCCAGGCTCGCAATCCGGCAACAATGCCCAACGCTGAACGCCCAACGTTTTAACGTCCAACTAACGCAACAGCGGAGCTTTGAGGACGCCTTGAGCGCAGCCGGCCGCAGGAGCTCGCCCCTCTGTCTAGCCCCAGAGAGGCGGCGACGTTGAGGGGCCACACGCCGGCCGCGACTGTATGCCTGCAGCGGGGAAAGCCGAGCCATCGGTAATCTGCCAGAGGGGAGAATCGAACTCCCGACCAACCCCGAGAGCTTTCGGGGCTGCTCTATTGCTGCAAATAATAGATGGCTGCTTCTGGATTCTTTTTGCGCTTGAGCGTTCGCTCAATCTTACGGGCTTCTTCTAGCGTCCCGGTTTGTTTCCTAGCAATAACCTCCGGTTTTTCTCCAAGCCATAGGCAAACGTGCCAGGGGGGAGAATTGAACTCCCGACCAAGGGCTTATGAGTCCCCTGCTCTACCGCTGAGCTACCCTGGCTACGGATTTGTTGTTAAACGAAAATGTGAGACTTCTCAACCCGACCAACCCCGAATGCTTTCGGAGCTGCTCTACCGCTGAGCTACGGTGGCGCGAGGCGACCAAATTCAATCCGGCTGCGGATGCTGTCAACGGATCGTCATAGCCAGAAGCACCTGGCCGTTTTTGGTTGTAGCGGCGGCCTCTGACCGTCGCATGAATTCAGTCAGGTGAGGCGGCCGTCAGACACCGCCGCTACCACGAGCGCCTATTCCTTCGGTTTTTCCAAGTAGCTGCGAAGCTCCTTTTCGCCGCCCCGAACTGCAGCCATGAAGCAGACACCATTCTTTTCCTGGACCACCCCGGTCCACCGATCCTGATCGACGTAGCGCCAGCCAGTAAAATGTTTTACCATCCCGGTCTTCAGATCGCGGTCCGCGGGAAACAGGAAGAATTGCATCTTTTTCTCGACCAGCCAGATCTGCGCAATTCGTTGTCCTTCCTCATCATCGAAAACGCGGCAGCCTAACGTCTTTAGATCCGCAAATTCCGCTGGAACATCGTAATGCGGCAAGCGGTGTTTCATAAAGAAAAAGTCGCCGAGCGCGCCGGCATCGGTTTTAACCGGATCGAGCAGCACCGGTTTGGTTGAGCTCGCCAAAATCAGCAATCGTTTGGCTGTCGGTTCGCCAGGGAACTCGTTGAGCCGCTCAATCAGTTTGAACACGAAAATTGCAGCGATCACCCCAACCGCGATGGCGATAGCCAGCACCACGGGATTCATGATCACTTGCCGCCAGGTCCGTCGTGGCGCCGCGACGAAGGTGCCCTTCGACAACCACTCCGTCACCGGGTTCGGAATTGCGATCGCCTGCACCAGGTTCGCCAGCGCCTGGTCAAACGCCCGCTGGTGCGAGAACTGTTCTGTTTTCTTGACCCGAAATACTGCGGCTCGCATCGTTCGATCCGCAATTCGCTCGTCGTTGAAAGGGGCGCATTGAATTAGCGTTCTCTGCCGCTTATTGAGGTGCGGCATTTTCATGAGTGTTCCAGTGTTTCGTCGGGAGGAACGGTCGCGTTTAGCCAAGCCTGAAATTCCTGCCGAGCGTTTGCGATCAAACGGGCAAGTTCCGCCGTTTTCAGTTCGGTCAGCGCAAGCAGTTCTTCATGATAAAACTCATCAAGATAGAAAAGTGCCAGCGCAGTCCGCTGTGGGTCAGGCGCCGCCGAAATCCAGATCGCGAGTTGATTTGGAGCCAAGCGAGCGATTTGGGCCGGAGCAGTCGCGGCGATTTCGTGCTCTTCCATTTCCACAGGCTCTGGTTGCAGACCCGACTCGCTCACTTCCAAACAGCGCCAACGGGCGTCGTTGAATAACCAAAGCCGGTCCTTGGGCAGTTCGCCTTGCGCCGCCCGTAAGGCGGCATCGTGCATGACAGCGTCGAAAACCTCCTGCGCTTTGGCCGCATCGCCGAGCATCAGAAAGCAGAAGCGATAAAGCTGCGGCAGATTTTGATTAGGAAGACTATTCTTCTGCAAACCGGAGAAGCCGAAGGTTACGCTTTTTGAGTAAAACGACAACTGCCCTCATGCAAGAATCATGCGGTCGAGCGTTTGAAGTGGTCCAGTTGCAACACAACCCATCGGGGCTGCTCCGCGATCACCAGGATCGCCGCACCGGGCTGGAAGCTCCAACATCCCACCAACATCCAGTCAATAACCTCCAGAGAATAGCCAATCTTCAAAAACATATGGTCGACGACACTGCCGTTATTTAGACGTGGTGCCTGCCGACATTGTCCTGCTTGCGAGTTGATGCTTTGAGCTTCCGGCCTCGTCTGAATTGCGGTCTCGTTTGACTGATTGCGCTCTAATCCGCCGCGCTGCTTCTTCGGCGTTTTCTCGACTATTGAATGCGGAAATTCGAACATACCCTTCGCCTTGCGCACCGAATCCGCTGCCGGGCGTGACCACGATGTTCAGCTCGTTAAGCATGTGATCGAACATTTGCCAGCTCGTGACGTTGCCCGGCGTCCGAACCCAAATGTATGGCGCGTTGGTTCCACCGAAAACCTGAAGTCCCGCGTCAGTGGCGGCATCGCTGAGAACGCGAGCGTTACCCATATAATGTTCGATCAGCGCGCGAACCTGTTGCCGTCCGTCCTCACTGTAAAGCGCTTCGGCCGCCCGTTGTACTGGATAACTCACGCTGTTCGCTTTGGTGCTCCAGCGCCGGTGCCATAGCGGATGCAGGGGCAGGCGGCGACCGCCAGCTGTGCTAGCCAGTAAATTCTTGGGCATCACGGTGAAGCCGCAGCGAACACCAGTGAACCCACCGGTCTTCGAAAAGCTTCGAAACTCGATTGCGCAATCCCGAGCTTCAGGAATTTCAAAGATCGAGCGTGGAATCTGCGGATCACCGACGTAGGCCTCGTAGGCAGCGTCAAACAGGATGATCGCGTCATGGCTTCGCGCGTATCGCACCCAGTTCGTGAGTTCTTCTCGTGAGGCGACCGCGCCAGTTGGGTTGTTTGGAAAGCAGAGGTAAACGAGGTCAACCTTTTCGTTAGGCGGACGCGGCACAAAACCGTTGTCGGCGGTACATGGAAGATACACGATCCCCTCATACCCGCCGTCCGGCCGGGCCAATCCGGTGTGGCCGGCCATTACATTGGTGTCGACGTAAACGGGGTAGACCGGATCAGTTATGGCGATCCGGTTTTGCGAGCCGAGAATGTCGAGGATGTAACCGCAGTCGCACTTCGAGCCGTCCGAGACAAAGATCTCGTCATCGGCGACATCGATTCCGTGTTGGCGATAATCTTGCTGGGCAATTTTTTGCCGAAGAAACTCGTATCCCTGTTCCGGACCATAACCGCGGAAGCTCTCGCGCTGTCCCAGTTCGTCTACCGCGCGATGCATCGCTTCAATCGCTGCGGCGGGCAACGGTTCCGTGACGTCGCCGATTCCGCAGCGAATTAGCCGCTCTGAAACGTCGGGATTGCGTTCGCAAAACTCACGGACCCGGCGAGCAATCTCGGGAAATAGATAGCCCGCCTGCAGTTTGAGGTAATTCTCATTCAGGTATGCCATGACAACTAACCATAGCAGATTGGCCGGTCGCGACACGGGGGACCTTTACTAGCGATAAGGTCGGGCCAGGTTCGACTAGGATCAAAATAGAGCGGGTGGAGAAAGCGTGCCGCTTTGCCCAACAAACGACCGGCCTACGCGGCCTCTCGGAGCCAGGGCGATTACTTCGGTTGATTGAGGCACGCGCCAACTGCGCGCTGCCAGGCGGCGAACTCAGCGCGTTTGTTCTCAGGAACGCCCCAGGGGGCTGCACGTTGGAACACCAGAGCAAACGAGCAATTAGCCATCACGCTAAACATGGTGAGCATCGCGATGATCACAGTGGCCTTTCGCAGATGCCGGCTGAGCTCGAGGCACGATATCCCCACTGCCGCTGAAACGATTAAGACCGGATAAAAATCGTGCAGGTAACGTTCGGTGATTCCGACCGTCATTAACACTATTGAGCCCCCCGCCAAAAGTGCCAGAGCAGGGATGCGGGCCTGGCGAGCTCCGGGGATGGAACCGCGAAAAATTGCAACAACTCCGATTAGGGCAACACAGCTCAGAGCTGGCATACTGACCGCAAAACTGGAAAACGGCTCAACTACATCCAGCGCAGGCGAACCAACCACCTGCGCCTGATCGTTCATCAAAAGCCACGGGAAATCGACGCCGACACGCAGGCCACGGCAGCCAAAGTAATTCGATAGGCACGTTGCAATGTTCTCTGGATGAAGTTGCCTTCCTCCAGTGACTCGCATTCGGTCCGGGTTTTGCACATAAAGCTGGTAGTAGCGCACAGGGATGCCGTTAACCGTTCGGAATTTCGCGTAGTTCACCGCGAAATAGGTGAAGACCGTTGCCAACAAGGCGGTTCCGACGATGAGGACCTGCGGCCAAACGCGACTCGGCAGTTTTTGGATTTCAGCGAGGTTCTGCTGTGCACGTTGGCGGATTAGAATTGCGCCGACGATAGCAAGGCCGAGTAGCGTGCCGGCACCAGCAGTCGGACGAGAGTGAAAAGACAGGAATGCAAAACAGCACGCCAGCGCCAGCAATCGTTGTTGACCGATTTGAAAATACCGTATCAACGCCCAGGCCCAGGCTAAGGCGAATACGCCGCCCCACATCGTCGCCTCGTGAAAAACAAACGAACGGCTCATTAGAAAGACGTTCGTCGATCCGATGCCGGCGCAGATGATAAACAGCGAATGTAGCCGAGCCGGCCAACGCGATGAAGGGGCGGCGTTCCGGCGAACCGTTCGCAAGATACCATAAGCACAGATGATATTGCCGATGCAGGCGATCATCATCATCGCCCGAGCCGAAAGGCCACCAAGATCGCCTAACAGCAACGCGAACGGAAGCCGGAGGAGCGCGGGGCCAATCCCGAAATATCCATACGTTTTTCCGGCGAACACATACGCTTCGAAGCCGATGGCGTCAGGCGGCACATCCAAACGGCCGTGGGTGAGGGAATCAGCCTGAGCATCGTAAAATTTGCAGAAGCTTTCCCTGGCGAAAAAATCCCAATCGCCCCAAGTAACGAACCATGCGCAGACGAAAACAGAAACTAAGACGCTCGGCAGAATATAGCGATGCTTCCGCCAAATCCGGGCTAACGAGGGATACTTGGATGTAGACAGGAGCGTGCGCGGCAACTTCTCGGCGCATTCCAATACTCCGGCTCCCATTGCGCAATCGCCAGCAGGAAACGTTCCGGTTAAGCCGCGGTCAGTTCTCCTTCATCCATACCGTGTATGGGGATCCGCTTAAATCCGATATGGCAAGTGGATGGAACCTGTGAGCCAGCAGCCCCCGTTCGAAAACCGGTGTCGGCACGTAGGATTCGGCTTGGATGACAAATTTTGCCTGCTCCAATTCCTGGTCGACCGCCTTAGGCAACGTGTTCGGCCAATTTCCATTTACCGCGTGCGTATCAAGTTCAAAGAAAAGCGAGCGGCCGAAATATCCGCGGGCGCGGTATGCAATCGTTGGATCCTGCGGACTAACGACCTGGCCCGGCAACTGTTGTGCGTATTGGACGACAGCTGAATACTTGGCACTTCCGAAGGTGGTAACGAGCAGTACGAAATCGCGGTGATATTGAGCAAAAATCGAAAACAGCATCGCTCCGGTTATCAAGATGATCGTTAGTAAAGAGGGCAGAGTTCGGAGCGACCGTATGTAGTTGGAAATTCCGCTCAGCTTCACTACCACCAGCGACGTCATGGCCAGGTAGCCTAACAAAAGCGAGTTATAACTGCCACCGCTCTTGCACATAGCCCAGATCGATACCGGCACGAGAACAATGATTGCGGACCAGATCCATCGGTAGCGTTCCCGAATTTCATTGGGCGTCACAAAAGTGGCGGCAACGGCCACCATAAAGATCGGGAACGTGCTAATCAGATAAAGGAGCGTAGGAACGGCTCGACCGTAATTGACCCGGATCGATGCCGGCACCGTCACCATCGCTTTGAACAGTTGGGGCGAAAGTAGATCGATTGCGGCGAGTGCTGCGCCTATCGACAAGATCGGGATAGCCGCGGTTAACAGGCCCGACCAAGTTCGTCTCCAGGCCAGACTATAGACAACCGGGATCAGGGCGAACGCTGCGCTGGTTTGCTTGAACAACATCGCGCACAAAAACATCAGAATCGAAATTACCGACCCCAGTCTGACTTGACCGCGCGCAATCCACAGGCAAAGCGCGCCCACACCAAGCAGGGCCGCAATACCGTCAGGTTGAGCCGAGAAGAGAACCAGATTGGTGCGGAAATTCAGTCCCAGGAACAGGAGAAAGGATACCACCCAGTATTTTCGGTGAGCGCCGCGACAGAGGACGACGGTCAACAGGCCGGCGAGGCCGAAAGAAAAAAACGAGAGGACAATTCGCGCGACCAGAAGATTAAGGCCGCTGAAGCAAAAAACGCCGGCAATAAGAATCGTCAACAGTGGTCCGTAAATGTGAGTGGCATGACCTGGATCATAAACCGAGATGCCACGCACAAACCGCATCGCTTCCATCGCAATCGCCGGCTCCCAAGGCGAAATAGCGGATGGCTCACTAAACCGCAAAGCCGCTGTGGCTAACGTCGCAACTGCGATTACGATCACGATAAAGGCTAGAGCCATATCGAATATCGCGTCCGAGCTGGAAGCCTTCTGCGATCGGGCTGCTTCACTCACGCTAAAATGGATCGAATTGGTCCACGGGGTTGGCGGCGGTGTTCTTGGCTCCGGCCGCAAAAGCCAAGGGTTCAAGGCGCTTCTTTTTCCGTGTTTATTCGTGGTGGTTCTTTTGGTTCTATTTCAGGATGTTTGAAGCGCGCAGCAGCAATCCGGTTACCAATTCATAAAGCGGAAAACGGATGAACAAGATGATGTACTGCCGATACTCTACCGCGCACACCAACACGATAGCCGCCACGAAAACAACCTGCCGCCATCTGCCCAAAGCTGCGGTTAGGCTCACTATTGCGCTGAGGGCAAGAAATCGCAGCGGCACATCCCACATATTGGCGTAACGGAGGTTCATCCCGTATTTGATGTTGCACATAATCAGATAAGTGCCGGCAATAAACATCAGCAGGAATAATTCGAACCGCTTCGACCGGTCGATCCGAAAGACGGCACCGATCGCCAGGATGATCACGACGGGACTGACAAGGAGTAAGTCGACCAAATAGCGTGACCACGGGCCGTCTCCGGTTTTGATGGCAAAGGGCAGTTGATAATTCTTAAAGATCAGCAGCCGATAAGTGCTGACGAGCACATCGGCGCCTCCCGCCAGAAAAATCAGGACGACCACGCCGGCAAGCGGCCCTAGCACGGTAGCCAACACCAGTTCGCGGCTCACAGTTCCGTAATGCAGCCAGCGGTTCGCGATCAGCACCACCACGATTCCGAGCCAGACAAAGAACGAGTTCTCCTTCGTTAAAACCAATAGCGCGAGCGAGACCGCATAGCCGGCCAGCCAGCCCCATTTCCGTGGCGCCTGCAAGTTCTCCCACAACATCCAAAGGGTAAGCAGCGTCCAGAAAGTGAAAAAACCGTCCACCAGCGCGTGCTGCGACATGTGAACTTGAGTAGGCGCGAACGCCACTAACGCGGTTAGGGCGACACACTCGCGGGGGCGACGAACGCGCCAGGCGAACAGCGCCGCCAAACCGAGTGTCAGAATACTAAAGAACGAAGCGACATTTCGAAGCGATGCCAGCGCGTCTGCCCTAAACAGACTCTGCCAGAGATACGCCGTAAAGATGAAGAGGAATCGGACTGGAGGGAGAATCGATCCAGGTAATTTCAGCTGTTTTTCGATGTAGCCCATTACAATGTCTGGATAATGAGAAAGCCCTTTGCCGCTTAGTTCCTCCACATACTGGCGGTATAGGTCTTCATCGAAACCGGGCATCTTGATGGCGTGCCACATCGAATTGGGGTGCAAAGCGGCAAGCCAATG
Source organism: Chthoniobacterales bacterium (assembly GCA_045809745.1). Taxonomy (GTDB): domain Bacteria; phylum Verrucomicrobiota; class Verrucomicrobiia; order Chthoniobacterales; family UBA10450; genus DATFCK01. Next base: position 30,161 of record JBJMXE010000017.1, read on the forward strand.
AAGCGGGGCGTGATCGGAGAACAGCCCTGGCGGTAGACGCACGAAGATCCCTATAAACAGGACCAATGTGAGACTAACGAGAATTAATCTGCGGTTAGTGGGTTCGAGGCGTTGCATTTGCCGCCCGGCATCTGGCCGGTGTACAGACGGGACGGCGTAAAAGCAAACACCACGCCCAATATAGCCGGAACTCCGGCCTTAGCAGTCAAGGCGCCGAGCTAAGCTAGAAACTGTGAGAAATGCCGATCGCTCAACAAATGGTGGTCTAGGAGACCGCCGCCGAATCAAGGTGTTTCGGCGACTGGCAAGTCGCCGCTCACCGCCGACTAGCCCCCGTAATTCTTCGACACCTCCGCCCAATTCACCACGTTCCACCAGGCTTTGATGTAATCAGGACGACGGTTTTGGTAATTGAGGTAATAAGCGTGCTCCCAAACGTCGACCCCGAGAATCGGCTTGATGCCATCCATCAGCGGACTGTCCTGGTTCGGCGTCGACATGACTTCGAGTTTTCCGTCCTTGCCTTTGACGAGCCATGCCCAACCGCTGCCGAATCGGCCAGCACCAGCCGCTGCAAGTTTTTCCTGGAATCCGTTGAAACTGCCAAATGCCGATTTGATATCATCGGCCAGTTTGCCGGTGGGCTCGCCACCTGCCTTCGGTCCCATGATTTTCCAGAAAAACGAATGATTCGCGTGCCCACCGCCGTTATTACGAACAACGGTCCGAACGTCCTCGGGAACTGCGCTGAGATTGCTAATCAGATCCTCGACTGACTTATTCTCGAGGTCGGGTTTGCCTTTGATCGCGTTGTTCAGATTCGTGATGTAGGCCTGATGATGTTTGGTATGATGAATTTCCATCGTCCGCGCGTCGATATGCGGCTCCAGCGCGTCGTAGGAATAGGGTAATTTCGGAAGTTCGTAAGCCATAGTAGGTCTACGTTAGGTGGCGCAGTGCGCCGGTCAATTAGGAGCGAGAAGTGCCGAGACGGTGATTTCGGTAAACTTTTCAAACGGAATCGGACCAATAAAGGGCCATTTCGGACTAGCGGTGGCTCCGTTCCCTCGGACAGGTTTCACAGACCGTTTTCGGCGAAACGTGCGGCCTTGTCCGACCTCCGGCTTGGGCATAATCTTGTAATATGTTTCCGCGCGCGCGACTTATCGCATGGTTCGCGTTGGCCGGTCTTGTTATGGCGCATAGCATGACTATCGGCGCTGAGGACAAATCTAAATCGCTCGCTGGCACAGTGATGGGCGATAGCGGGAAACCGATCGGAGATGTGAAAATCCGGGCGGTCCGGATGGATGCCCACGCACCACCGAGAGTTGCCATGACCAGCTCTGATGGCGTGTATGTGTTCAGAAATCTACCGCCCGGCAATTACTTAATCACTGCGTCCCTCGACGGTCTTCCATTGTCCCGCGCGCAACTTAACACTCCGAGCAAGGGCTGGATCAAACTGGATTTTGATCTGCGGTTGGAAGCAGGTGACACAGCGAATCGTTGGAATAACGATGTCCGGACGGTGCGCTGGTTCAATGTGGGAAACCCACATTAAGTACTCCGGCTTTAGACCGTACGCTGCTGGCGGATTTTGGAAGGTTTGCCGAGCGCTTCGGCGTCGATAAACTCCGCACCCCCTCGGCTGCAGCAGGCCCGTCCAACGGTCCCAACCTCCTAACGCGCGGTGATGGTGAACGTAGCCGTCACGATCGGACTGTTGTTAAAATTCGGAGCCACCGCCATCGCTTTCACCGTGTGTGTGCCTACTCCGGTGATCGCGATTTTTCGGATTTTTTGATTCCGACGCTGCGGAGTCGGGAACACCGCCGAAGATGTTGTCGGGTCGCTGCCATCGGTCGTGTAGTAAATGGTGGCACCCGCGGTCGAGTCGGTGATTTTGAACATGGCCTTGCGCTTAAACGTTCCGCCGTCAGGCGTGATGATCGGCGCAGCGGTGAATCGCGGAACGCTGGCGAAATTGGCAACCAGCGTTCGATCGGCACTGGCGGTGAAGCTGTAGTTTGCCGACGTCGAAACAATCACGCCGTTCTCAGTCCAATTAGCGAAAGCGAAATTCGGATTGGCACTCGCCACCAGGCTGACATTCGAGCCACTGCTGTAGCGTCCTGCTCCGCTAATGCTGGCGGCGCCGGCGGGAGAGACGCTGGCCGCGATCGTGTATGCCGGGGTGCAGGCGAACTCGACGGCTTCAATGCCGACGGACTCCCCGTTCTGAGCAGTCGATCCGTTGCCGGAGTTCTCCACAAAGTAGCGGAAACCGAAGCGCCCGCTCGTCGGTGCCGCCAATCCGGAGACAGTGACGTTGAACCGCGTCCACTCAGCGGGATATGCACCGGCGGCGCCAGCCGGGTTGATATCGAACAGAACCGTCGTGAAATCACCGACGCTATCGGGGGCGTCGCCAACGTTTGTGCTGTCGCCGTTCGTACTCAGACGGACCTGAAGACGATCGGCATGAACCGGGCTTGTTTGCGAGCGAGTGTAAAATGTCAGGTTCGCGCCATTCTGAAGGGTGACTGGCGGAGTCAGCAGCCAGTTCGAAACAGTTTGCGCTGCTGACAAAGAATTTGCCGTCACAGAATCTTTGGCCGCCGGAGCCGCGGCGAAAATTGTTCCATCACCGTTGAACCATCCTGCTCCCGGTGACGAACTATTGTCCTGGGTGATCCACCCAGTTACGTCATTCCGCCGAAAATCTGCCGCCACACCACAGCTTGACGCAGAAATGTGCACGAAATACACATCCTCTTCGCCGTTGAAGGTAGCAGTGTAAGCCACATTGGCGCCGCTGTTGTCCGACACAATCGTGATGTAATCGCCCATTTTGTTCTGATTCGGATAACCGACGAACGGGTTAAAGGCATTGCTCACGGCGACATTCGCCGACCAGGTTCGGCCTTCGTCGTTGCTGAACGAATAGAATAGTTGCGAATCCGTGTTGTTTGCCGCGTTGCGCGTATCCAACCAAACGGCATCGATGCGGCCGCTGGGCGCCACCGCCATCGCCGCCAGCCAGTGCCATTTGTTAGGATTGAACGCGTCGTCGTTCACTCGGACCGGCGCGCTAAAGCTCTGGCCGCCATTGCTGCTGCGAACGAACATCACATTGCTGCCGTTCGTGGCACCGCCGGTCTGAACACTGGCCAGCAGGTAAACATTGTTGTTCGAAATCGTGCCGGAGCGGTCGACCGCCAGATTGATCTGCCCGCCCAGTCCTTCGGGATTGATCCGTTGGCTGAAAATAACTTCACCGCCAAGGTTTACCGGTGTCGTTAGGTCAAACGAAGGCTTCGCCGCCGCGTTTTTGGCATTCGTCGAGCGGAGGCACCAGAACTGGCCGGTATCAGGATTGACTCCACTGGTGAAAACATTGCCGTTACTATCAACATCAAGAGTACCCCAAATCGGGGACCCGGGAATGGCTACCGGATCTCGCCAGGTCAATCCGCCGTCGGTGGAACGGCTAAATTGCCGGCCGTTGTAATTGTCCCCGGCAGTGCTCCAACACTGGTACTGGAACCCGTGCCCGGGACTGTTTGTGTTGTCGATTGTAAACCATTGTTTGTCACCACCGGTGGCCGGACCGAGATCGGTAAAATCCGCCCCGCCGTCGGTTGATCGCCACATGTCATCGAAGAAGTTCTGCAGCAGGCTCAGGTAATAAAAGCGACCGGTCGAATCGGCGTTTAGCACCGGGTCACTGCGGAACACGTTATTTTGAAGCACTCCGGGAAATGTCCACGTGACACCGCCGTCAGTGCTGAAGCCGTGCCCTGCCTGACGAAAATTAGAGGTTACACTGTCGAATTGACGCCATCCGACCGCCATCCGATTCGGATTCGTCGGGTCAACGCACAAAGAGGGCTCGTTAGCGGCGTCGCCGACGATGTTGTTGCCGTTGGCATCTACGTTAACCTGGTAAGAGGTGTACGGCCCGAACGGCACGACCATGCGAGGGGAAAGTTCAAATCGCCGGGGAATTATCGTGGCCGGCGGGTCCTGAATATGTTCGAGGTGCGCTTCGCTGAAAGACTTTCGCGGCAGCGCCTGGGCCAAAACCATCGGCGTGCTCAGAAGCAGGGTGCCGACGGAAACCGCGAACGCGATTGCGGGAACAATGATCGAAGGCCCTCTTTTCACCCGTTGTTGTACCATTCTCTCAGGTCCGCTGGGCTGAGGCAAGATTGGGGTTGGCTCACCATGCTGCTAAACCCCGCGGTCAGGCGTGAGTTGCTGATTGTGTCCGAATTCATCGGTGAATTGTCCGAAGGACGTCCGAATTTCAGGCCGTCGCCGTGGACAATGCGAATGCATTGTGATCGCGGAAACTAAGCAACAGATAGCGTCGTCATCCTGAGCGGTTTTGATTGTGAACTCACTCCACTGTCATCTGAGCGCAGCGCAGCGGAGCCGATGAACGAAAGACCTCTCCTGCCTGCGTGACGTACGCTGCATAGGCGGGGTCGGCGCTCCGCCCAGGTCGCGATCCCGGTTCGCTCGGCATGACATAGCGACTCTTCGGGTGTTTAACTACGATGCAAAGACCAATCGCTGCTTTCCGGGGTCGGCGGTCGTAGATTGCCGCTACAGCCGCAGCAAAAGGCCCCCTACCGGCAACGATAAAATCCCGCGGGATGGCCAAGTCCGTTGCGGTAGTTCGCGTAGGTCGCCAAGGCTAATAGCGGAAAGTTTTGCCGGTAAAGATCGTATTTCAAATAGAACACACCGGGAAAACCAGTGCCGGTGATTTGCGGTTCGGTCCATGATCCGTCGCCGTTCTGCGAGCTGAGCAGGAAGCGAAGGCCACGTTGAATACTTGGACGATCCAGATCCCCACACGCGCAAATGCCCATCAGTGCCCATGCGGTCTGCGAGGCGGTACTTTCACCGATGCCCTTTACCGCGGGATTTTCATACGTGGCGCAGGTTTCACCCCAGCCGCCATCTGCATTTTGGCAGCTTTCCAGCCAGTCGCGACCCCGGAGAATCCAATCCTGGGTCATGTCTTGTCCAATGGCGCCCAGTCCGCGAAGCACCTGCCAAGTTCCGTAAATATAATTGACGCCCCATCGGCCATACCAGGAACCATCATCCTCCTGAGTATCAATCAGGTATCGCAACGCCCGGCGAACGCACGGCGCGTGTGAATCGAATCCGATATAACCGAGCAACTCCAAGGTGCGTGCCGTTAGATCGCTGCAGGTCGGATCAAGAATCGCGTTGTGATCAGCAAACGGCATGTCCTCAAGCCATGGCGTCGTAACGTCTTTGTCGAACGCACCCCAGCCACCGTCACGACATTGGAAGCTAAGTTGCCAGTCAACCGCGCGTTTAAACAATGTGGCCAGCGATTCCTGATCTTTGGGTGCCACCAGCCGCAGCGCCATCAACACCATCGCGGTGTCGTCCGTATCCGGATAGTAGACGTTGTTATACTCAAAAGCCCAACCGCTCGCTTCGGGATGAGGATTGTTAACCGCCCAATCCCCGCGAATCCTCACTTCTTTGCTGACTAACCAGTCAGCCGCCTTTTGCAGCGCTGGGTGTTTTGGTGGCAGACCTGATTCGGCGAGCGCGATCGCGTTGATCGCAGTGTCCCATACTGGTGAAAGGCATGGCTGAATGCGAAAGTCCTCGGGATCATCAACAAACAGCCCGGCAAAGTCTTTCTCTGCCTTCGAGTAAACCGGGTTCGTGGACGAATAGCCAAGGCAGCGCAGTGCGATCATGCAATTGAGCATAGCCGGAAAAACTGTCGCTAGTCCGTCGCTCCCCTCGCCGATCCGTTCCAGCATCCATCGCTCCGCTTCGGCCAGCGCGGGCTGCCGCATCGGCCGGAAATTCAGCGGGTGCAGGAATTTCAAAACCTCGTCCATCCGCAGGAAGAAATTCCGCCACGTCCAGAACCGTTCGCTTCGCGGCAACCGAAAATCCTGATGCTCGGTCCCTAACGGGTAAAGTTCATGCAGGTGTTTGTCACCGGGCAGCACCCGCGTTGGTTTGAAATGATTGATGACCGCGAGCGGCACCAGCATCGCCCTGCTCCACGAAGACATTTTGTGGATGTGGAATGGCGCCCAGCTTGGAAGCAGCACCATTTCCACCGGAATGGTGGGCAGATATTGCCACGGGAATTGACCCATCAGTGCAAGGTAAAGCTTGCTGAAGGTGTTCATCTTCGGAATCCCGCCCAGCCGCAGAATAGTGGACCGCGCGTCCTGCATGAACGGAAGGTCCGGCGAACAGCCCGCAAGCTTGAGGGCGAAGTAGGCTTTGACGCAGGCGTTGATCTCGCTCGGTCCGCCGTAATAGATGTTCCAGCCGCCGTCCGGCAGCTGGCGTTTGAGAATGTGTTGAACACATCGCTGCTGAACCTGCGCATCCACTTCGCCAGCCCAGTGCATGAACAACAAAAAGTCCGAGCACAGCGTGCTATCAACCATCAGTTCACCGCACCAATGGCCATCGGCGTGTTGTTGCCGTAACAGGTTGTCCTGCGCCAAACCGATTGCGCGGGAAATCTCCGCGTCGACCGCGGCGTCGCCATGGATCTGAAGCCCGCGTGCGCTCGATAAGGCGATGACGTCAGTTGACCGGTTCATTAATCCAGTATGATCCAACAACCGCGACTGCGGATCTTACGATGCTTGCGCCGACACCTCAGCGCGTTTGCCGGTGAGATGACCGTTACCCGAGGTAACGCCGTTGTAGGCCCGAACTTCGTTGCCCAGGCCCGTCGGTTTCGGCCTCGCTCCAAAGTTGAACTTAATCGTCTTCCACATGTCGCCGGGCTGCGCCTGAAGTCCCAAACTGGCAGTAGGCTCATATCCGCAATGCGTCATGCAATTCTCGCATCGCGGATCACGCGCCACGCCGTCGACTACTCCGTATTTGTCCCAATCAACATTGTCGAGGAGCTCGGCATAGGTCGCGAAATGACCACTGCCATTTGTCCCGACCGCATCGGTCATGAAATAGCAGGGCGCTTTCCATCCCCGCATGTTACGGGTGGGAATCGCCCAAGCCGAACACGTCAGGTCACGTTTTCCGGCGAGAAATTCAAAATAAACCGGGGTGCCGAAGAACGTATAACGGTTCATCCACTGATCCATCTTGGCGAACTTCTCGACCGTCGCCTTGCGCGTAAGAAAGAAATTTTCCGGCTGAAGATTCAAGCGGCTGATCATGTCCCGCTTGGCTGCGTCGTATTCGTAGCCGGGGGTAATGGTGTGGCCATCGACGCCCAGATCGGACAGGTAATCGAACATCTGCTCGACCTCATCCATGTCGGTCTCTTTATATATAGTGGTGTTGGTGGCGACCTGATATCCGAGTCGCTTCGCCATTTTGATGGCGAGGATGCACTCCTTGAACACGCCTTCACGCTCCACGATCAGGTCGTGAGTGCGTTCCAAGCCATCGAGGTGCACGTTCCAATACATCCATTTCGATGGTCCGATTACGGGTTTGTTTGCGTCCTTTGGCCCTTTGCGGATCTCAGCGGCATCTTTCTCGCTCGCTAATCCGGCGCTGACCAGTTCGGTAATTTTAGATTCCACGAACGCAGGCTCGTCCGGATAACGGCTGGCCAGCCACTCCCGCATTTTTTTCCGCACGAACATGGCATTGGTGCAGATGTAAACGATCCGTTCCTGCTCCAAAAGGCCGGATACCAGCGCTTCGATATGTGGGTAAATCAGCGGTTCGCCGCCGCAAATCGAAACCATCGGCGCATTACATTCCCGAGCTGCGCCGAGGCAATCCTCCAGGCTCATCATGTCTTTAAGGGACGTGGAATATTCGCGAATCCGGCCGCACCCAGTGCACGTGAGATTACAGGTGTGAAGAGGCTCCAGCTGAAGCACCGTGGCGAACTTCTTCGTGCCGCGCAGCTTATGACCGATCATGTACGCAGCAATTTTGCTGGTGAGCGCGAGGGGAAATCTCATA
>JBJMXE010000018.1:0-14613 GCA_045809745.1 Chthoniobacterales bacterium
AAACTTTGTGGCGAGTGATCGCGCCTCGGCGTTTTGCACGGATCTACGCGCGGCATCCGAGTCTGATTTTCGATCGCGGGCAAAATAACATCCGACAGAGGCCGCGCGGTTCACAGCCGGCGGTTTCTCCGAGCAAATGACTGCGACACGGGCGACCTGGGTACTCATCATCGCGCTCACGGCGATCCGCCTGCTACTGATTGCAACCAAGGATCTGGAGACTGATGAAGCGCATTACTGGATGTGGTCGGAACGGCTGGCGCCGGCGTATTTCAGCAAAGGGCCCGGAGTAGCCTTCGCCATCCGCGCCAGCACGGCTGTTTTCGGCCCTAACGAATTCGGCGTCCGTTTTTTCAGCCCGCTTCTGGCGGCGGCGACGAGCATGATGCTGTTTTATTTCGGTCGCCGTCTAAGCGGAGCGGCCGCCGGCTTCTGGGTGGTAGTGGCGCTGAACATCACCCCGATTTTCAACGTAGGCGCCATCGTGATGACCATCGATCCCCTATCGATCTTCTTCTGGACGGCAGCGATGATCACGTTCTGGATTGCAACCGAAAAGGCACCGCGGTTTACGCTCTGGTGGCCGCTCACCGGGGTCTTGGTCGGGCTCGGCTTTCTGTGCAAGTACACCAACGCTATGGAACTGGTGTCGATGGTTCTTGTGCTGATGCTGACGCCGCGCCTCCGATCTGAGTTCAAGCGCCCTGGAATTTACTCACTGCTGGCGGTGTTCTCTCTGGCGACGTTGCCGCCCCTGATTTGGAACGCGCAGCACGCCTGGGTGACGTTGAGTCATCTGCAATCCCGCGGCAGCCTCGACCAGGGGTTCTCGTTTCATTTCTCGGAACCGCTTGCCTTTATAGCCGAGCACTTTCTGTTTTACTCGCCTCTGCTTTTTCTTGGGCTGTTTTGGGCGGTGGTCGGTAGCGCCAGGCGTGTCCGACACCAGTTCAAAGCGCTGTTCCTGTTTTGGTTCGGATTGCCGGTGTTTGCTTTCTACCTGATCATTTCCATCAACAAGGTTGCTGCCCCTAACTGGGACGCGCTCGCTTTCATTAGTCTCTCATTGCTGGCAGTAAACTTCTGGAGCGATCGGCTCTCACTAACGAAATGGGTGCGCTACGGCGCTGTTGCGGCCGTTGCGCTTGCTTTGCTGATGAGCATCGTGGCGCTCGATTCGGATTTGTTAAGAACGGCCGGGGTGCGGTTCTGGCGCAAGGATCCCAGCGATCGGTTGCGTGGTTGGAAACCGGCGGCCGAGGCGGTGGCGAATATCCGGCGCGAGTGGGAGAGCAGGTTAGGCGAAAAGCTTTTTCTGATTGGCGACGATCGCTCCCGCGCGTCGGAACTGGCTTTTTACCTTCCGGAGAAGCGCACCGAAGGCCCCGGTCATCCGCCGGTTTACCTGGTAGAATCGCAGGATATTCAGAATCAATTTTCCTTCTGGCCGCGTTACGATGAGTTTGTGGCCGCGCCGCGTGTGGCGCCGCAGAATGAAGGCGATGTCTATACAGAGGAAGGGGGCGTGAATCCGTTCGTCGGCCGTAGCGCGCTATTTATTCGCGATCGCGCAGGCGGGGACGCGCCGCACAATATCCGCGCCGGATTCGAATCGGTCGCGCCGATCGCAACGATCGAAGTGCAGCGGTTCGGCCAGCGTTTGCGTATCTGGCGGATATTTCTGTGTCGGAATTATCGTCCGCTGCCGCTATGAGTGACCCAATCACTGGGCCCGATTTATCGGTCGTTGTACCGGTGTTTAACGAAGAGGAAAACATTCCCCTGCTTCAGTCCGAACTGGCTACCACTCTGGCAGGTACTGATTATGAGATCATTTTTGTCGACGACGGTTCAACCGATCGAACAGCCGTGCGGATCGAACAATCGCCGTCGGTCCGCCTCATCCGATTCGAGGAAAACCGCGGACAAAGCGCGGCAATTTATGCGGGCGCGCAGGCTGCCCGAGGCCGGGTTATCGTTTTCATCGATGCCGATCTCCAAAACGATCCGGCAGACATTCCCCGCATGATCGCGGAGGTGGCCAATGGGGCCGATCTGGTTTGCGGTTACCGGCGGAAGCGCAAAGACACCGTGACCAAACGACTAACGAGCCGAATCGCAAACTTCGTGCGCAGCCGTTTCACCAAAGATGGAGTTCGCGATACCGGCTGCACGTTGAAAGCAATGCGGCGGGAATGCGTTCGGACGCTGGTGCCGTTCAAGGGAATGCACCGGTTCATTCCGGCCCTGGTCAAAGGCGCCGGTTACAAGCTGGTGGAAATGCCGGTGAACCATCGTCCCCGGCGATTTGGCGAGACCAAATACGGCTTCGGCAGCCGGGCGGTCGGGGCAACGGTTGATATGTTCGGGGTGCGCTGGTTGTTGTCTCGCCAGTTGAACTACCGAATCCGCAAAGATTAGGCGACGCCATACGCGGGTTCGGTTTTGCCACGGCAGGGATGGTGATATTCGTCGCGTCATGCCTGCTTCAATGGGCCGCGTGCCGACAGGGAACCGGGCGGGCGGTCGCGCCCGGGGGGACACAGCCAAATGACGCTTGTCATCCGTAACCTCGACGTTAAGCTTTCGCTCCCCGCGTGGGAAAAACCGCATGGCTTTGGACAGCCTTTTATCTGTCGAGCAGATCATTCCCGAGATGAAGGCGACCGAAAGGTGGCCGGCCATCGTCGAATTGATCGATCTACTCGTGCGCCTCGGCCGGATCAAACCGGATGGGCGCGACAGCATTCTTGCCTCGTTAAAACAGCGCGAAGAAACGATGAGTACCGGGATCGGATTCGGAATCGCGATTCCACATTGTTCGTCCGATCGGCTGGATGAAGTGGTCGCGGCATTTGGTCGCTCGTCTTCGGGAATCGAGTTCGATGCGCTGGACAATGCACCGGTGAAGTTCGTGGTGCTGTTCATCGTGCCGAAAAACCAGTTTCAAACCCATCTGCGCACGTTGGCTTCCATCGCCAAGTTTTTGAATGATCGTGGGGTTCGCGAAAGCCTGGCGCAGGCGAAATCGGCCGAAGAGATCCTGGGAATCTTTCGAGACAAGGGACAGAAGTAGCAAGGCCGCGGGACCGCTCGCGCAGCTATGTCATCTTTTAAGGCGTAGAGGCCTTTTGCAACAGCGGGACACGTTACGCGAGTAGGAGAGGTCCTTCGTTCTTCGGCTCCGCTGCGCTGCGCTCAGAATGACAGTGGAATGATTTCACAATCAAAGGCGCTCGGGATGACAACCCGCGCGGGTTGGCGAACTTCGAGCACACACAACGCAACTGCAGGTCGACCACATCGGGCCCTCGCGCCGCAGATAGCGGTGTGTTCGATGTTTACGAGACCATCATAACAAGGGATACACTTGGTATATTCGCCATGGAGACATTTCAGTCATCGCTGAGTCGGAGCGTTTCGGACGCGCTGAGCAGGGCCGGGTTCGGAGCAGCGGGCGAGGTGACGGTCGCGACCGATCCTCGTTTCGGCGATTACCAGACGAATGCCGCGTTGATCCTGGGCAAACAACGCGGCGAAAATCCGCGAGCAGTCGCGGCGAAGATCATTGAGCACCTGGATGTGGGGCAATGGAGCGAGCCGCCGACGGTTGCCGGCGCGGGCTTCATTAACTTCAAGCTGCGGAAGGAAGCGGTCGAAAAGACTGCGAGTGACCTGCTGCGGGACGATCGTCTGGGTGTCGGGACGATTCAGTCGCCGCGCCGCATTGTCGTTGATTTCGGCTCGCCTAACGTGGCCAAGCCGATGCACGTGGGTCACATTCGCAGCACCCTGTTAGGCGACGCGCTGGCGCGAATTGCCCAATTTGTCGGACACGACGTGATTCGCGACAATCACATCGGCGATTGGGGCACCCAGTTTGGAATGGTGATCTGGGGTTGGAAGAATCTCCTCGATCGGACACGGCTCGCGGTCGACCCGATTGAAGAACTGGTTCGCATCTACAAGGAGACTAACGAGAAAGCAACATCTGATCCGACGGTGCGTGAAGCCGCCCGGCAGGAGCTGGTCAAACTGCAATCCGGCGATGCCGAGAATTATTCGATCTGGCGGGAAACAGTCGATTTATCGATGCGCGAATTCGAGAGCGCCTACCGCTTGCTGGACATTCACTATGATATTCAACGCGGTGAAAGTTTTTATAACGACCGGCTGCCGGCCGTGGTCGATCGCTTGTTGAAGAGCGGGATTGCTCAAATCAGCGAAGGCGCCGTTTGCGTTTTCTTTCCGGAAATACCTGAACTCACGGACAAGCCGGCAATCATCCGCAAACGCGACGGCGGATTCAATTACGCGACGACCGATATCGCAACCGTCGATTATCGCATCCGTGATCTGAATGCCGACGCGGTTTGGATCGTTACCGGTGCCCCGCAGATCTTGCATTTCAAGCAGATCTTCGAGATCGCGCGCCGCGAAGGTTATTCCGCCGATTTCCGGCACATTACTAACGGGAGCATTCTCGGGGAAGACCGGAAACTGATGAAGACCCGTTCCGGTGAGAACGTTCCGTTGCGGCAGCTGTTGGATGAAGCGGTTAGTCGCGCCAGGAAGATGGTGGACCAAAAGAATCCTGATCTGGCTGAATCCGAGAAAGAGGAGATTGCTACCATTATCGGCATTGGTGCGGTCAAGTACGCGGATTTATCGCAGTACCGGATGACCGATTACGTTTTCTCATGGGACAAGATGTTGTCGCTGCACGGCAACACCGCCCCCTATCTCCAGAATGCGTATGTCCGGATCCGCTCAATTTTCCGCAAAGCGAATGAGGACGGTGGCGTTCATAGCGAGCGTGGGCAGCTGGTTTTAACCGAGGACGCTGAGATCAATCTGGCGAAACGGTTGGCCCAATTCGCCGAAGTCGTGCCGCAGGTGCTGAATGATTTCCGTCCCAATATTCTCGCGAACTACCTGTTCGAACTGGCGAACAGCTTCCACAGTTTTTACGAGGCGTGTCCGGTTTTGAAAGCGGAGGACGCGATTCGAAAATCACGGCTGGCGCTTTCCGATTTAACCGGCCGGGTTCTGGAGAAAGGCCTGGAGCTTCTCGGCATCAAGGTGCCGCAGAAGATGTAAAGGCAGCTTACAAATGCTGTAGCGAGACAAACCGTTCTACTGCCGAAGCGCGAATGACGAATATCGAATGAATGACGAAGCGCGAATGACCGCCTTGGTTCAGGTGCTCGCCATTGAGCCTGGCCGGGTTGCGATGCCGACTTATTTCGACATTCGGCATTCCGGGTTCGTCATTCGCGGCGCAGGTCAATGCGCCTGGACCTGTCAGGTCGCTTCGTTATGACTGAGCACCGCCCGATCCATCCGCGTGTGCCCCGCTGCACCTATCGGTTGCAGTTCAATCGGGATTTTACGTTCGCTCAAGCGCGGGAGCTGGTGCGCTACCTGGACCAGCTGGGCATCAGTGACGCCTACGCGTCTCCGTTTTTCCAAGCGAGCGCGGGTAGTCCGCATGGCTATGACATTACCGATCACAATAAATTAAACTCTGCGATCGGTTCGCGCGAGCAGTTCGATGCCTGGGTAAAGGAGCTTCACTCGCACGACATGGGGCAGATGCTCGACTTCGTGCCTAACCACATGGGCATTGCCGAGGCGCTGAACCAATGGTGGATGGACGTTCTCGAAAACGGCCCCAGTTCCGTCTACGCCCATTACTTCGACATCGATTGGCGGCCCATTAAAAGCGATCTGCACGACAAGGTATTGCTGCCGATCCTGGGCGATCAGTACGGCCGGGTGTTGGAACGTGGCGAGCTGAAGGTGCATTTCGAGGCTGGAGCATTTTATCTCAGCTACTACGAACACCATTTCCCGATTGCGCCGGGGACGTATCGACATGTGCTCGACGTCGCGCTGGAAAAGCTCGCGCCGCACAAGGACGAAGATTTTTACGCTGAGCTCCAAAGCATTCGCACCGCATTGGAATATTTGCCCCGCCGAACCGAAAGCGACCCCGAAAAAATCGCTGAACGCGCCCGGGAAAAGGAGATTATCAAGCGGCGGCTGGAACGCCGCTGCCAGGAGGCGCCACAGGTTCAGGAAGCAATCACTGCCGCGGTCGACCAGATTAATGGCAAGGCGGGTGATCCTCGCAGCTTCGACATTCTGGATGAGCTGCTGAACGCCCAGGCTTATCGGCTCGCATTCTGGCGCGTGGCCGCGGAAGAAATCAACTACCGCCGGTTCTTCGATATCAACGACCTGGCGGCGATCCGGCAGGAAGTGCCGGAAGTGTTCGAAACGACGCACCGATTTCTACTCGAGCTGGTAGGCGCCGGCGCGGTCAGCGGAATTCGCATCGATCACCCCGACGGCCTTTATTTGCCGCGTCCGTATTTCTATAAGCTACAGCAGCACTGCGCCGAGGCCCTAACGATCACGCCGGAAAACGGTCGTGCCATTTACATGGCGGTCGAAAAAATACTAACGGGCAACGAGCCATTGCGGAAAGATTGGCCGGTCCACGGCACTACCGGTTACGAATTCGCCAACCAGGCGATCCAGGTGCTGGTCGATCAAACCGCCGAAGCAGCAGTGAGCACCGCATTCCGAAAGTTCGTTGGCCATTCCATGCACTTTGGTCATCTGGTTTATGCCAAAAAACGTCTCGTTATGCGGCTGGCCCTGGCTAACGACGTCAATGTGCTCGGCACCATGGTCGATCGGTTGTCCGAGCAGAATCGCTGGTTCCGCGATTTCACCTTGCAAGCCCTGGTGCTCGCGGTCCGGGAAACGATTGCCTGTTTCCCGGTTTACCGCACCTACGTGGAACCGGATCGCGCAGTGAGCGATGAGGACCGGACCGTGGTGGAGCGAGCGATCGCGACGGCGAAACGACGGAACCCCGGCATAGAAGAATCGGTGTTCAATTTTTTGCGCGATCTTCTACTCCTGCGCTTCCCGGAGAACCTGGACGATCGCGCCCGGGCCGAACACGCTCACTTCGTTCTGAAGTTCCAGCAATACACCGGGCCGATCATGGCGAAAGGGGTCGAGGATACCGCCTTCTACATTTTCAATCGGCTGGCGGCATTGAATGAAGTAGGCGGCGAACCACAGCACTTTGGTTCCACCGTCGAAGCGTTTCATCAGCGGAACCAGGATCGGCAAAGAGATTGGCCGGGATCGATGCTCACCACTTCTACCCACGACACAAAACGGAGCGAAGATGTGCGTGCTCGCATGGTGGCAATCTCCGAAATGTCGGACGTATGGCGCCGATCCTTGCCGCGCTGGCGCACTATTAGCAAACGCTGGAAGAAACGATTGGAAGATGCGGATGCGCCCGATGCGAACGAGGAATATCTGCTCTACCAGACGCTTCTTGGCACGTGGCCGGTGGATCAAAGCGGCACCCCGTGCCAGAGCGTGGGGAATGACTACGTTGAGCGAATCCAGAATTACATGACCAAGGCTTTGAACGAAGCCAAGGTTAATACCAGCTGGGTCCAGCCTAACGAAGAATGGTTGTCAGCTACTCGTGAATTCGTGGCACGGCTGCTTGATGGCGGACCGAAGAACAAGTTTCTGCCGCTGTTCCTGCCGCTGGTGGGTCAGGTGGCTCAGCTAGGAGCGATTAACTCTCTTTCCCAGACCCTGCTCAAGCTAACGTCGCCGGGCGTGCCCGATATCTATCAGGGCAATGAAATCTGGGATTTCTCGCTGGTCGATCCGGATAATCGCCGCCCCGTCGATTACCGATTGCGACAGTCAATGCTGGATAGCTTGGCAAAAGTACAGCCGGACGAGCTGATGGCGACCTGGCCCGACGGAAGGATCAAATTGTTCCTCACTCAGCGACTGCTCCGGTTCCGCCGCGATCATGCTGAATTGTTTGCTCGCGGCGGTTACATCCCGCTTCAGGTTGTCGGACAATTCGCTGATTGCGCCATTGCTTTCGCCCGGCAACTCGATGGGCAATGGCTGGTCGTCATTGCGCCGAGACTCACCGCTCGAGTGGGCTTTCCACCGTTAGGGGAAAAATGGAAGGACACCGCGGTGAGCGTGCCTGTAGGATTTGATGCGCAAAAGGTCCGCGATGTTTTTCTGTCCCACGAAGTGCGGCCGAATGACGGCAAGTTAATGCTGAAGGACCTCTTCTCCGCGATGCCATTCGGCGCGGTCAGCAACGGATTCTGATCGCCGGACACCGGCGGGTGGACGCCGCGGGCGAAAAGGTTAGGCGTGATAAGCGCCTTTTCGAAATTCATCGAAAAGGTTAACCATCCAATGCGAGAAGTTGCCGATGTTCGTGACCATATCGGCCCCGAAACTGGCGAAGGTAATCTGGGGCGAAGCCATAACCAGCATCACTACGAGCAGCAACAGGTTCATGAGGTAAATGATCACCAACGAGAAGAAAGTGCCGTGATCCCGCAGGTCCGTCTGATTTTTCGGAATCATCCAGCAGGTGAAGGTGAAGTGGAACGCCCAGGTTGCTCCGATCACCGCGTAAAGCAGTTTGCCGTACGGTTGTACATTATAGAATAACGCCAACACTCCGTATGCGGCGATCGCCAGGATGCTGTAGAGCGGAAAAAAATAAGGCGCCAGCGCGATGAAAAAATTGGTGCGGCTGGCAACGATATGTCCGCCGTCGCGACCGACTTTAAACCGGCTAACCCGCCCACCCATCAAAACAACCCATAGGGCGTGAGTCAGCTCATGGCCGAACACATAAAGAACAACCGGCCGCCGCAATCCGAAAAACGCGATCAACCACAGGACTGCGCCCAGGGAGAAGAACCAGAATTCCTGTCCCGCCCAAAGACGTTGGGAAACCGTGGCGCGGGCAAAGGCGGTGAAGAAGGTTTGGCTGAGCACCGCGGCCAGTGGCAGGAGGAACAAGGCGATGATGAATTTCACCCAGCGGGTGGGGACCATCATCGGGTCGAAAGACGGCCGGTTCCTCGTAGTAGGAACGACGTAAGGCGCGACTTTCACGCGGCGCACCGGTTTGTGCCTGGAATAAGTGGGCATTGGGCTGGTAACGGGAGAGTGGAGTAGGTGACAGTGAGCCGATCTGTTTTACTGAAAAAGCTGGAAAAACGGAAGCATTTCTCTTGGTAAGTAGTCAATCAATGGCGGTGGCGCCCGGTGCTGGGGGCGCAGCAATGGACTTGGGAGAGGAAAAATACTACTCGATCTCAGTTTCGATTTGGTGATGAACGGAGTGGTGTGCAGTCGCGATTATCTGGCACTCTCTGAGTGATTTACGGAATATTCAGAACTGCTGAATAAACCGTAAAATAGTGATTGCTTTCCACTGTGGTTGCCTGTTTAATCCCAGTCCCTCCCTCCTTCCCAGGAGAATCTAGCTACAACCCTCTACTACAGTACTTATGAAACGGTGGCCCCTGCTCGCCCTTATTGTCTCCTGCGCCTGTCTCGGCGTCGCGCAGGGCCAGAACCTCATCCTCAACGGCGACTTTGACAGCGGGGATCATTCCCCACTTTCCACCATCACAAATTGGATCGTTTCCGGTACCGGCGCTATCCATTCGAAAGATGGCCAAGGCACGACGAGTGGACTTTATGCGGCCGCTTTCAATGTTGGCGGTGACTCGCAAGGGACCGTCCTATCTCAGTCGTTTTCCACTAGCGCGGGTGGATTTTACCAGCTCGACTTCGATGCCGGGATCTTCGGCCAGCGCACCGGCGCGCCCTTGCGGCTGCGGGTCCAACTGATCGACAGCGCGACTAATTCCGTGATCCTCGACCAAACAATCGTGCCCCCGGATGCGTACACTTTTACCGCTGCGGCTGTAGCGTTCGGTCACTACACACTGACCTTCACGGCCGCGAGTGGATCCACGACACTTCAATTCACAGATATCGGAAGCGGGAACCAGTCTGCCGATACGATGGTCGACACTGTTTCAGTAGTCGCGTCAACGCCGCCGCCGGCGACCGGCCCGAATCTCACCACCAACGGCGATTTTGAGACGCCGCCGTTTGGCGTGGCCCCGACCGGTTGGCTGACTCAGGGCAACGTCGCGGATTACAGCGAAGGTGCGACCAGCGGAATCCATGCAGGAGTCTTGAGCGCCGGCGCGAATTCCCAGGGTGACATGCTATGGCAAACCGTTCCGACTACTCCCGGCCAGACCTATTTCATCGATTTCGATGCAGCAATCAGCGGCCAGAGATCCGGCGCCCCGCTGCAATTGCGAGTGGAAGCACTTGGCGCCACCTCGTTAGTCGATCAGACACTGATGCCGCCGGACGCATTCACGTTCGACCCGAACCAGGTGGTGTTTCAGCACTTCCATTATTCGGTAGTAGCTAACAGCAGCTCGCTGACCTTGCGCTTCACCAACATTGGTTTGGACAACGCCATCGCCGATCAGCTCGTGGATACCGTAGTGATCGCCGAAGTCATCGCAGCAACTCCAACTCCGACCCCAACACCGACGCCGACTCCGACGCCTACAGCAACTCCAACTGCGACGCCTACGGCAACGCCAACCGCGACGCCGACCGCGACTCCAACAGCGACGCCCACGGCCACCCCAACTGGCACCCCGACGCCGACTCCAGTTCCGACACCGACACCGAGCACATTGCCACTGGTGAACGGCGACTTCGAAACACCGCCGTTCGACTCGGTGAATACCATCCCAGGGTGGACCACGATCGGTAGCGGACAGATTGAAGAAAAAATGGAAGGCGCAACCAGCGGCACCCACTCAGCCGCGTTCAGCACCGGCGGGGATACCCAGGGGGACATTCTGCGTCAACAGTTCACCAGCACGGCCGGCAAAACGTATCGCCTCATCTTCGACGCGGCAGTCTTTGGAAAGCCGACAGGAGCTCCATTGCAAATCCGGGTGCAGGCATTGGGAAACACCACCCGGCTTGATCAGTTAGTCCAGCCGCCAGCTGCGTTCACCTTCGATCCATTAGCGGTGGCTTTTCAGCGGTATCAGTTCGATTTCATAGCCGACAGTGGAGTGACAACGCTCCAGTTCATCGATGTCGGCTTGGGCAACATGAGTGCTGATCAGGTGGTGGACACAGTATCAGTGACACCGCTTGGAACTCCGACTCCAACTCCTACGCCGACCCCTACCGCCACACCGACATCGACACCAACACCAACGCCCACTCCCACTCCGATTAAGAGCTACGCATTCAAAATCACTGCAAATCCGGGTACCGTGAGAGAAGGCGGCGCCGCCGCCTTCAAGGTTAGTATCTCGCCGGTGCCAACTACGACCGTGAGTCAGCCTTACACGATGAGCGGAACCGCAACCAAGGGGCTGGACTACACCTTGGACGGCGCTCCGAACCAGGCGGTTTTTGCCCCCGGGCAATCGAGTCTAATCATCCATCTGACTGCGCTTCAGGATAACCTGAAAGAGAAAAGCGAGAGCGCGATCATGACGATGAACAAGTCTTCGGCGTCGATTAGTATTCAGGACGCGAAGTAGCGGAGCTCGGTCGACAGCGGTTCCGTTTGGCGCGAAGGCTCGTCTGCGCGATGCTTCCGCCGTGCTGTCGTTCATCATTCCGGCCTATAACGAAGAGTTCGAACTGGCGCGCACAATTCGCGCCATTCGAGCTGCTGCTGACTCGTTAGGCAAGACCTACGAGATTATCGTGGTGGATGATGGCTCGACCGATGCCACACCGCGTATCGCTCAGGGCGAGGGCGCCGAATTGGTGCAGATTCATCGACGGCAGATCGCCGCATCCCGCAATGCTGGCGCACGGGCGGCGCATGGCGACATTTTCTTTTTCGTAGACGCCGATACCCGCATTTCAGCGGTCCATATCGAGGACGGCTTGCGCGCCCTGGCGGACGGGTTTTCGGGCGGAGGCGCGCGGGTTGCAATCGAGGGAACGATTCCGCGCTGGGCCCGGATTTTTCTGAGACTGTTCAGCCTGGTTTACTTCGCAAACAATCTCGGCGCCGGCGCTTTTCTTTTCACCACCCGGGAGAACTTCGAACGAGTCGGTGGATTCGATGAAAAGCTGTTCGCTGGCGAGGAGGTTTTTTTCAGCATTGCTTTGAAGAAGCTCGGGCGAGTCAAAATCCTGTCCAATCCGATCAGCACATCGGGACGGAAGTTGCGGATCTATTCGGGAAAACAGATTCTGTGGCGATCTCTTTGGATGCTGCTTCGCGGCCCAAGTGGAGTGCGCAATCGCGAGAATTGCCAGATTTGGTACGACGGCCGGCGCGAGAGCGCGTAACCCGGTGATGCGTCTCGGCGGTTCGTGTCCGCAATTGCAGCAAGCGCGTCATCCTCGGCGCCGGAATCGGACTTTGCCGATGAATGGGAATGACTAGATTCGACCAGAAGGAACGCACAGATATGACAAACCAAAATCCCTGGATTGAGATTTGCCCCGGCATCAAACGACAAACCATCGCTACTGGCCTAACGATGTATCAAATGGTCGCTCAGCTGGCGGCCGGAAGCAAAATGCCGGAACACCAGCATCCGCAGGAGCAGATCGTTCACATCCTGGAGGGGCGGATGAAGTTGATCGTGGACGGCACACCGCATGATCTGAAAACCGGCGACTCGTTTTATCTCGCGGCGAACATGCCGCACGGGGTCGAGACTCTCGAGGAAACTCGTGTTCTCGACACCTTCAGTCCTCCGCGACACGAATATCTGGCCATCGACGAAGCGAACCGGCAGAAACGTTAACCGACGCTATCAGGCGGAGCGTTAGCTACCGGAATAAAGGTCAGTCGGCCGGTGCCTTTGGTCTTATCTGGTTTGAATTTCGATTTCGCGAGGCATGACACGAACGCACACATTCCCCCACAAAAGTGTCATTCTGAGAAGCGCAGCGGCGCCGAAGACCGAAGGACCTCTCCTACTCGGGTAACGCCCATTTGTGAGGTCGACACCCAGTCGCGATCCCCGCCGGGATGACATAGCGCTGTTCCTGGATTTCGCTCGCCACCGCCGTTTGAGCAGACGGCCCTACGGCAGCGTTTTCATAGCAGGCGCTTGATGAATCTTTAGCGCCGTCCTCGGACGACGCCTGCTGTTCACCACACGCTCGGCACGTTTTCGCCGGATTGGGCGAAACAACCCGACGAAACGGGAGTTAATCAATTGCGATTGAATTCAACTCATCTGAGTCCCGTCTGTTCTGCGATGTCATACCGCACGTAATTCCCCCATATGAAATTGATCCCCCTTTTCCTGTTTCCGATCCTCGCGCTGCTCTGCTGTCCCGCCGCTGCGGATGGCCAGAACCTGCTTACCAACGGTGACTTCGAGACGCCGCCGGTGAATTCGACAGCAGTTCCCGGCTGGACAGTATCGGGTGCGAGTCAGATCGCCGAGGCCACAGAGGGGGCAAGCGGCGGAAATCAGTCTGCTGCCTTCAATATCGGCGGCGACTCCCAAGGTTCGGTGTTGTCCCAGAGTTTCGCTACGATGGCCGGAACACATTACCGGCTGAGTTTCAACGCGGCAGTAGTCGGCCAGCCAACTGGTGCGCCGCTCCAACTTCAGGCGATTGTGCTGGGTTCCGGAAACCAAACCCTTGCCGACCGGACTGTGTTTCCACCGAATGCGGCGACATTCCGTCATTACGAAATCACTTTTGTCGCGAACAGTAGCACCACAGTTGTGCAGTTTACCGACCACGGCAGTGGCAACGGCTCCGCTGACACATTGTTGGACACCGTCGCCGTTGTCGTAGATCCGGGAGCGACCGCCAGCCTGCTGGCCAACGCCGACTTCGAAACGGCGCCGTTCGACTCGACGGGAACGGTTTCTGGTTGGCAGGTTGCCGGCAGCGGATTTGTGTCAGATCAATCGGGTGAAGGATCAACGAGTTCCAGTCACGCTGCCGCATTCAATGTCGGCGGCGATTCTCAAGGGAATACCCTGTCGCAGACTTTTGCCACTAGTGTTGGAGCCACTTACATCTTGGACTTTGATGCCGGAGTGATCGGCGTTCCGGCTGGTGCATTGCAGTTGCAGGTTCAGGTCCTTGGCGCTGGAACCCGCCTCGATCAAACGGTCACACCTCCAATTACCGGCGCAGGCGTCGTCGATTTTCAGCACTATCAGTTTATGTTTACGGCGGATAGCGCCATTACCACACTACGGTTTACCGATATCGGCACCGGCAACGGTTCGGCCGACCTGATCGTCGATACCGTTTCTGTCGTGCCGCAGGCGACGTCGACACCGACCGCCACTCCCACGGCCACACCAACCGCGACTCCCACTCCAACAGTCTCGCCCACGGCGACGCCGACTCCAACAGTCTCGCCCACGGCGACGCCGACTCCAACGGTTTCGCCCACGGCAACTCCGACTCCGACGCCAACACCCAGGCCAAGCGCAACTCCGACGCCAACGCCGAGGCCAACGGCGACTCCGACGGCAACGCCGAGGCCAAGCGCAACTCCGACGCCAACCCCCAGGCCAAGCGCAACTCCGACGCCAACACCCAGGCCAAGCGCAACTCCGACGCCAACGCCGAGGCCAAGCGCAACTCCGACGCCAACACCCAGGCCAAGCGCAACTCCGACGCCAACACCCAGGCCAAGCGCAACTCCGACGCCAACGCCGAGGCCAAGCGCAACTC
>JBJMXE010000019.1:0-26726 GCA_045809745.1 Chthoniobacterales bacterium
CTTCCCGCTGAGCGAGGCAAAAGACGCCACTCGCATCAACGCGCCTTCCAGCCGGCGAACGTTGGACTTAATCCGGCTGGCCAGGAATTCGAAGATCTGGTCGCCAAGGTTGATCTGCAGGATACGCGCTTTTTTTCGAAGAAAAGCCAGCCGCGTCTCGATGGCCGGTGGCTGAAGTTCAGCGGTTAGGCCCCATTCGAAACGCGAAACCAGTCGCTGCTCCAGATTGGCAATTTCCGAGGCGGGCCGATCGCTGGACAGCACGATCTGTTTGTGACCGTCGAACAGGGTATTGAAGGTATGAAAGAATTCTTCCTGCGACCGCTCTTTGCCTCCGAGGAATTGGATGTCGTCGATCAAAAGCAATTCAGCCTGCCGATACCGTTTCCGGAACTTCACCAGGTTGTTGTGCTGGATCGCGTCGATGAACTCGTTGATGAAGAGCTCACTCGATAGATACATGACTTTCGTGTTCTTCTTCTTGGCCGAAATGTATTGGCCGATGGCCTGCATCAGGTGCGTCTTGCCCAAACCAACTCCGCCGTAAATGAACAGCGGGTTGTAAGTGCGCGCCGGAGACTGCGCCACGGCCAGGCTTGCCGCGTGTGCGATCTCGTTGTTGGGACCAACCACGAAAGTTTCGAACGTGTTCCGCGGATTGAGCCCAACCGCACCGGTATTGGCTTTCCCGTCGCGGCTAGCATCGCTCACGGTTTCCCTTTCCGGTTCAACCTGAACGGCTACGGCTGGAGCGGATGTCGGATTTCCGGCGGCGGAAAAATTGATCTGGCGCGGCGCGCCCAATGCCGCCACCACTGCCGCCTGAAGCGCGGTCATGTAATTACTTTCAATCCAGAACTGATAAATGTTGTTTGGGACGCGAAAAGTCAGCGCTTCATCGCTGGCCTGAACCAGCTCCACGGAAGAGAACCAGCGCTTGAAAGTGTCCGCACTGACCTCTGGTTTTAGGGCCAGAGACAATTTCTGCCAAATGCGTGCGCACTTCTCTTCCATACGAAGTTGTTAACAGCGTTACACAATCGCCATACGGGGCGCTGAGCAGCGAACGCGACCCATAATGGCGGTCTGATGAAAAGGCAAAACTGCCTTCAGACCTGTAGTGAGATGCCCGGATTTTCTGCGGGGAATGTTAAAATACGATAGGAAAATGGCCTTGCTGCCGTAAAATTCGTCGGCGGCGCGGATCGAGGCGTAATCGTTAGGCGTTTCGAGGCTTGGGGGAACCGAATGATTGATCATTTGAAAGGTGCAGCGTATTTCCGAACTGTTCACATGTTATTCACATCACTGCCCTTCTCGTCCCTGCCAGCGGCTTGAGACTAGAAACCGGTCGAAACTTGGACAAGAAAAAATCTGAACTTTATTTTTTCGCAGCGGTCAAAAAATTCTTGACTGAAAAGCCAATCAAGCGTCCCGAAAAATCATCAAAATCTTGTGGCTCCCGCAGTTGACCCGGTGCGTTCAGCCGGTCACTTTCGTGCCATACCCGCCGTCGCTTCGATAGGAAAGTTGAACCTGAATTGAAGGAAATTTTTGAGCTAACAGCCGCACTGGTGCGCAGTTTCTGGCCTGCCTCTGGCCAGTCGAGCCACCGCTTCCTTCTCCTAACGATTGCTGTCGTCGTTAGCGGGTTCCTGACCCAGTCTGTTCGCGGCGCCGACGAATTGCTGCCGCCGTTTGGCTTTCGTTGGAACGACTCCATGCCGCGGGTGGAGGCGGTGCTTAACGGAGCCAAAGCCCGCATCGTTGCCCGCGAGAAAAAAGAGAACCGGGAAGTCTGGACGGTGGAGGGTCTGGTCCATCCCGGCCTCAAGCGAACGGTGTTCACTTTCAAACAAGGTTCGTTGTACGGCGTGGAATTGCAGTACGAATATCCGGATCGGACAATCGAATGGTACAACCAGCGGATGGCCGAAATCCGGCGCTATTTCGACGCCAAGTTCGGCACCGGAAAGTTAGTGT
Source organism: Chthoniobacterales bacterium (assembly GCA_045809745.1). GTDB lineage: Bacteria > Verrucomicrobiota > Verrucomicrobiia > Chthoniobacterales > UBA10450 > DATFCK01. The sequence continues at coordinate 1,984 of JBJMXE010000019.1, forward strand.
CGAGATCGCGCGACACCGATTCAGACGTGATCCAGACGTTGGTCGGCTATCAATGGATGGTGGGGACGACCATGCTCGAGCTGTTTTATTTCTCCGCCGAGCGCGGCCCAAATCTGTACCGCACCATCAGCGTCGATTATAAGGCGCTGTAGCTCGTAGCGGCATCTGGCAATTGTAGGGCCTCTGGGTTCAGACGTCATCTCTCCATGCGCGGCCTCGCAGTTGCACCAATTTTCACGGGGCAGTGGTGCCGGGAGGTGGAACGCGATCTCCCAGCGCGATGGTAAGTAAATAGCGCCGTCGGCGCTCATTTTGCCGCAGCTTCGCTGCGATCGATCATCAGCGACACGCTTGGCGATCGCGTTCCACCTGTGGCCGAGCTGCCGACTCGCTACAACGCCGGTTCCGTCTCCACTGACTGCCGATTCTGCCGAGTGGCACGCTCCGTCTCTTTTTGCATTTTCTTCAATCTGCTGGCCAAGGCCGTTTTGGCAGCGGAGTTCATTCGATCGATGAACAGGATGCCGTTGAGATGATCGACCTCGTGCTGTAACGCTCTGGCGAAAAGCCCGCTTGCTTCCAGGTCAATTTCCGACCCATCGAGGGCCTGCGCACGGGCCCGAACCATCTCAGCCCGCTCGATATCGCCGGTGATTTCGGGGAAACTAAGGCAGCCTTCCACTCCGATCGACGTTTCATCGCCAAGTACGATCTCCGGATTAATCAGCACCAACGGCGACGCCGCTTTGGGATCAACGAAACGACCATTCAGTTTCAACGTGCTCGGGCGGTCTTCTACCTGGGAGACGTCGATGACCGTGAGCTGTAACGCCTGCCCGATCTGTTGTGCCGCCAAGCCGACGCCGTTGGCCGCGTGCATCGTGTCGATCATGTCGGCAGCGAGCTGGCGGATGTTTTCGTCGATCTTCTCGACGCGCCTTCCTTTAGCCCGCAACACCGGGCTGCCATACTGCAATATACGGAGCCTCATCGTGATCCCTGCGTGAACGCCGGCAGGTTTTTCACCCCGGCGATCTTCAGCTCGTCCATGACCTTAATGATCACGCCAAACGAGGCCTTCTTATCAGCCTGCAGTGCGATCGACGAGCGACGCGTGGCTGGCAAATCGCGGATGGCTTGTCCCAACTGGTCCACCTGAATCGCCTGCCCATCGAGCTTAACCTGATCGTCCTGGTCCACCGAAACGATCGCATGTTCCATTTCGGCGGGTACCGCCTTCGCCGTTTTCGCGTCCGGCAAATTGATCTGCACCTCCGGCTGGTCCTTTTTGAAGGTGGTGGAGACGACGAAGAAAATCAGCAGAATCGTCAGCACGTCGACCAGCGACACGATAATGATTGAAGGAGCGCGCCGTTTTTTGGCAGCGAATTTCATCAGCTGAACTTAGGATCGTTTATGCGACCGGCGCGCGGGCGGCGGGAATCACTTGCTGGCGTGCCGGCGTAGGTGGCGCTTCGCCAGCGATGCGGCCGAAGTAGAGCTTCGACAACAGATCGGTAATGAGCGACTCCATCTCCACCGACATCACTTCCACTTTTTTGGAGAAGTAGACGAACGCGACCAGCGCGGGCACGGCAATTCCGAGACCGAAAATCGTGCAGGTGAGAGCTTCGGAAATACCAAGGGCGATGCGTTTGGCGTCAGCGGCGCCGGCGCTTAAGCCCAGACTGGCGAAGACATGAATGAGGCCGGAAACGGTGCCGATCAGTCCGATCAGTGGCGCAATGCCGGTGATGACTTCCAAAACTACCAGGCCGCGTTCCAACTTCACCATTTCGTGACGGGCTCGAGTTTGAACGGCATCAATATTCTCGGCGCGAGACCAGCGCAAATGCGCGAGCGCCACCCGGACAAGTCGCGCCAGTGACGAAGGGTCATGATGAACCACTCTGGCCAGACGTTCAGGGTTGCCGCCAGGAACGAGCCGTTCCAGTTCGCTTTCGACCACCAGGGGCACCACGTTTTTTTCCCGCAACGCAATCGTGCGCAGAATGATCGTTGTAACCGCCACAATGGAGCACACCAGGAGCGGCCACATGAACGTGCCGCCCTTTACGAAGAAGGACGTAATACTATGAAGCGTGTCGAACATCAGCCGTTAGGGAAAATTGTGAAGCTCATTTCACCGGAGTCCAAACCTTCAGGCGGCAGAGTGTCTGCGACGTCGTCGGGAATCGGCGGAAGATTAGCGTCCATTATCGATTGTAAACACACATTGGCAAAGGTTTCGTTCGAGCTGTTGTTCAGGATTTTCAGGCTCTTGATCTTGCCCGTCCGATCGACCACGAAATGAGCGTGCAGCGTTCCAATGTTGAGCAAACCCATTTTGGACTGGGTGTACGCGTACCAGCGGGATCCGATTGCGTCGTTTACGATTTTTTCATATCGCCCTAACGGAGTGCCCAGCGCGTTCACCGAGGAAATGCCTCGGTTCGAGATATTTCCACCGATCTGGGTTTTCTGCCGCTGCGGCCGATAAGCCTGATTGGGCCGTTGAGGCTGAGCGACTGCGGGCTGGGGAGCGGGCGTAGCTGGTTGTTGCGCCTGTTCGGCCGGCGTGGGCCGGGTGGTAAGCATCGCAAATTGATCCGGAGCGACCGACGGCGCTGGCGTTTCCACCGGAGCGACTGAGGATTCCGGTTTTGGCGCGACAGTGGACTTCGGTGCGACACTCGCCTGAGGTTGGGCTGCTGCCGGCGCGCTGCCGTCCAGCGCCGGAGTGTATTCGGACGTGTCCAATTCCGCCAAGGGTCTCTCCTTTCCGGCCTGCGCCGGCAACGGCTTATCGCCGGTGGGAGCTGTTTCGCTTGCCGCCACGGAATTGATATTTGCCTCGTAATCCTTCTGCTTCGGCGCCTGGGCCGACTCCTTCGATTCGTCCAGCAGGATCGAGCGTGAGTTAATCGGTGGCTGCGGCGCGACCGGCGAGTTGTCGACAATCGTGAGTTCTACCGGTGCATCCTCTTCGGGAAATGGGGTAGGTTCCACCGCACTGACGATCGCCAGAATGAAGCCGATGATCAGATGAATAACGAGCGCGGCGAGGAGGGCCCACAGGATCTTGCGCGCTTCCTGCCTGCGCTCGGTCGCGAGTTCTCCAATTGAGAAGGTGATCTCGGCGGTGCTCATTGGTGCGATTTAGACAATCGTGGGAGGCAATTCGGCAGCATTCTTTGGGCTTTTCTGCCGAAAATTTACGTCAGGCCACAACCGGAGACAAATGGGGACAGGGGCTTGGCTTTGGTGGCGGCGATTGACCTCAATCGCCGTTCTTCTTCCGATGGCGGTTCGGTGAACCGCCGCTACCAGGCTGTTCACGGGGGCCGGTCCTCGCGTGGTGAAACAAATATTGCTGCGCATACCCTCCATGGTCGCCGAAATACGCCGCGGTGAACGCGCGGAGTTTCGCGGCCGTGGGTTTCCGTTTTCGCCTGAAATATCGCTCCCGCAATACGCGTTCGATCCAAACATCGATTGGAAAAGCGCGGAGCCGTTCGTAGGCAAATAGCATGACGCAGTTCGCCACCTTCGGTCCGACTCCGGGAAGCGCGCAGAGTTCCCTCATCAAATCGGCATCCGAGAGCTGTTGCCAGTCGTCCAGGTTGGCCTTGCCGGATGCGACCATCCGCGCAGTGGCGAGAAGATTCTTTGCGCGGTAGCCCAACGCGCACTCGCGCAGCTGAAGTTCGGACAGTCCGGAGATCCGCCGGGCGGTCGGAAACGTGTAAACATCTTGCTCTGAAATTTCGCGCCGCTTCCCGAATCGCCTGCGCAGCGCATGAGACATTTGGCGAATGTGGGCGACCTGTTTCATCGATGAACAAATGAATGTCGCGAGACATTCCCATTTCGGCTGCCGGATGATGCGCAGCCCCTGGCAGTAGTCAGCGGCTGCTGTCATTGCCTCGTCGTTAGGAAATGATCGGCAGATTTCGCCGAGCGGATGATCGAGCGCGAAGTAGTGGCCCACCGTAGCACACGCGGACCGCCCGTCGTCCTTCCCACATCGGGCAGCGGCCGATGGCACGTCCACCATGAGAAGGTCACCCTGCTGGCGCACGAACACAGGCACGTCGCCGATCGCGCCATAGAAGCCGTTATGGGCTTCGATCCAATGAAAGACCTGGCCACAGGTCAGGGTCTTGTCCAAATCGAACTGCGCCGCCGAAAGCTTCAACGTCATCTAGTAAGACTTTCGCCACAGATTCACGACGATGAAACACAGATTCAGCGTCGGTGGCCGGCGATGTGTGTTCCCGCCGACGCGGCGACGATCGGTGAAGATCTGTGTTCATCTGTGGCCAGATGATTTTTTCTGCGTAAGTAACCGCCGGAAATGAATGCGCGACTCGTGATCGATTCGGCAGTTCTGCTGCTTTATTTCGCAGTCATCATTTTTATCGGTCTGCGCATGGGACGCCGCGAACGGGACCTGGAGGATTTCGCGCTCGGGGGCAGAAAGATTCCATGGTGGGCTGTTCTGGCCTCAATTGTCGCGGCTGAAACCAGCGCGGGCACATTTTTCGGCACGCCCGGCGAGGGCTTCGCGCTGCGCAATTACACCTACGTCCAGCTCGCCTTCGGGACGATCCTCGCACGCATTCTTGTTAGCTATATCTTCATCAAGCCCTACTACGACTACAAAGTCTTTTCGATTTACGAATATCTGACGGCGCGATTCGGCGTTGCCACGAAAAACGCGGCATCAGCCGTGTTCATGGTGACACGTTTACTTGCTTCGGGCGCGCGCTTGTATGTCGCCGCCATCGCGTTGGCACTGGCCTACGAAATGATTCGCGGGGTCAGGCCGGGCCAGCAGGAAACGCTGCTGATCTACGTCGGTGCGACTGTGGTGATGGTTGTCCTCACCGCGATCTACACCACGATCGGTGGAATCAAGGCTGTCGTTTGGACCGACTTCATTCAGGCGTCGATCATGATCGGAAGCGCGCTGATCGCCCTGGGTTTGCTTTATTCGTGGATCCCGGGCGGTTTTACCGAAATTGTTCAGCGCCATGGCGGATTCCAGCTCTCGGATTTCATCACCACCGGGCTCAATCCTGAAAAACACGGCTGGGACAAAATCAAAGGAATGTTCGAGATCGAGTACACCATCTTTGCCGGTCTAATTGGCTCGACCTTCATGACCATGTCCACCCATGGAACTGATCAAGACATGGTTCAGCGAATGTTAACCGCGCCGGATGTACGCCGCAGCCGTCGGTCGTTAATCCTATCGGGGCTGGCGGACATTCCCATTGTCCTCACCTTCTTGTCCATCGGCCTGCTGCTTTGGACCTACTATCAGGCGCATCCTGATCCAGGTTTACCGAAGAGCCCTAACGAGACGTTTTGTCATTTCATTCTTTACCAGATGCCGGTGGGCCTCCGCGGACTGTTGATCGCCGGAATCTTTGCCACAGCGATGGGTTCATTAAGTACGGCCTTGAACGCTTTAGCGACCAGTTTCACCCGGGACTGGTATGAGCCCTACATCAATCCGGGTGCGACCGGCGAACAGAGTCTGCGGGCGGTGCGCTGGGCCACAGTATGGTTTTCGCTGCTGATGATCGTTGTGGCGTCGACTACTGCCTATCTCGTGATCGTTTATCCGAATGTTCGGATCATCCCGATCGTGCTCAGCGTATATGGTTATACCTATGGATCGTTGCTCGGCATCTTCTTCGCCGGAATGCTGACCCGGCGGCGAGGCAACGATTTCGGGAATGTCCTGGCCATGATCATCGGGTTCGTGGTGGTGGCGATTATCAGCGGATTGCCTAACCGCTTAGCCAGCCTGGTCGGTGGGCAGCTCTACCAGCAGCCCGGCTGGTTGCCCGTGATGGAATTTCCATGGTGGATCTGCTTTGGAACGATCGTGACGTTTGGCGTCGCAGTGTGCTTCCGCACCACCAAACAACACCAGCCACCCGCTGCTTAGTTCAAAGTTGTTGTAGCGGTGGTTGTGCCAACCACCGAATCTATGAGACAGGTGCTTGGCACAAGCACCTCTACAGCGGCACGCCAGGCGTGCCGAGTACACGCCAGCCTACTCTTTCTCCCGCGCCACCTTAATACCCAGCTCCCGCAACTGCTTCGCCTCCGCTTCAGCGGGCGAGTGGCTCATCAGATCCATTCCGCGATTATTCTTGGGGAACGCCATCACGTCGCGAATCGATTGCTCACCGCAAATCAGCATCACCAGGCGGTCCAGTCCCATCGCGATGCCGCCGTGCGGTGGCGCCCCTAACCGGAACGCCCGCAGCATGTGCCCAAACAGCAGTTGCTGCTGTTCCGGAGAAATGCCCAGGATGCCGAACATGGTTTGCTGCAATTCGGGTTCGTGAATCCGAAGACTGCCTCCGCCGATTTCGACCCCATTCAGCACCACATCGTAAGCCTCGGCCCGCACCTCGGCGTATTTGCCCGCGTTCAACAGCTCCGTGTCCTCGCTTTTCGGGCGCGTAAACGGATGATGCACCGCGTTCCATTTATTTTCCTCCGCGCTCCACTGGAGCAGGGGAAATTCGGTGACCCACAAAAAATCGAGGGCCGGGGAATCGCCGACCAGGCTTTGGTATTCAGCAATCCGTAACCGCAAGCGCCCCAGTACTTCACAGGCGATATCCCACTTGTCCGCCGCGAAGAGAATTAAATCGCCCTCCTCAATATTCATCTTGGATTGCAGGGCGGCTTTCTCCGCTTCGCTAAAAAACTTTACGATCGGCGATTTCCATTCGCCCTTTTCCACTTTGATGAATGCCAGACCTTTGGCTCCGAAATTCTTCGCGATTTCAGTGAGATCGTCCGTTTGACCAATTGTTAGGCTGGCGAACTGTTTGGCATTGATCGCCTTGACCACGCCGCCGTTATCGAGTGCGTTCCGGAATACTTTGAAGCTGCTCGACCGGAAATCGTCTCCCAGATCAACCAGCTCAATCCCAAATCGACGGTCCGGTTTGTCGCTGCCGTAGCGGCCGATGGCTTCTGCATACGTCAGCCGTTCGAACGGGACGGGAATGTCGATGCCGCGCGTCGCTTTGAATATGGCTGCCAGCATCCCCTCGGTTAGGGAATAGATGTCCGGTGCCTGAACGAATGATGCTTCGATATCAATTTGAGTGAACTCAGGCTGTCGGTCGGCTCTCAAATCTTCGTCTCGGAAACATTTCGCGATTTGGAAATAGCGCTCGACACCTCCGACCATAAGAAGCTGCTTGTACTGCTGTGGCGCCTGGGGCAGCGCGTAGAAGTTGCCCGGCATCAACCGGCTCGGCACCAGAAAGTCGCGGGCTCCTTCGGGAGTGCTTTTCGAGAGGATCGGCGTCTCTACCTCGATGAATCCCTGCGCGTCCAAATAGTCGCGTGTTGCTTTCGCCGCCTTGTGCCGCAGCCGCAGGTTACGGGAAAGGCGCGGACGGCGCAGATCGTAGTACCGATATGAAAGTCGAAGGTCCTCGTTGTGAATCGCAGTGTCGAACGAAAAGGGGAGGTCTTCGGCGCGATTCAGAACGCGCAGCTCGCTTGGAATTACTTCGATGTCGCCGGTTGGTAATTTTGGATTTTCGGTGCCTGGAAGCCGCGGCGCAACCCGGCCGGTGACTTGGATTACATCTTCGCTGTGAAGGCTATGGGCCTCGCGGGCAACGTCCGGGTTCTCCTCCGGCCGAAACACGATCTGAGTGAGGCCTTCCCGATCGCGGAGATCTATAAATGTGACGCCGCCATGATCGCGCGAAACGTTCACCCAGCCGGCAAGGGTCACTTGCTGGCCGATGTCGCTTTTCCGCAATGCATTGCAGTTGTGCGTCCGGTACATGCGAGGTCACTCTGGGCGAACCGGCCATTCTGGCAAGCGGTTTGGTGCCAGCGGGTGATTCGGGAATCTGTAGCCGTTTCGCTCTGCGAAACCTGTATTCGACGATGCACTTTTGGCGCGGAGCGTCGCTCAGAGGGGTGACGAATACAGCAGATCGGCAAGCGATGCGCTTGCCCTACAATTACCGCGGCGTCACGGCCGTTGCAGGGCAGGCGCTCCGCCTGCCGATCCTTCCCTTGTCATCATCTCGAGCGCAGCGACAACGCGCTACGGCGGCGATAATAAACAGGGAGCAGTTTATCTCCTCGCTACGCTCGCCGGAATGAGAGATGTCTCGGCTCCGCTCGACATGACAACGGATAGAGCGCGCGGGCGTGTTGCCAATAGTCGCCGGACGATTCGAAACTCATCTCCCGGCCTCGATCGTTAGGGCTTCTTGCAGATGCGAAAGCAGACCTTCATGCCCCACCAGCTTCTGCTCGCCCGAGCGCAAATCCTTCACCGCTACATTCGGCCACTCGTCTCCGAAGACGAGCGCGCACCGAGCGCCGAGTTGTTCCGCCGCTTGGAATTGTTTACCGACCTTCATCGGGGCCAGCGGGTAATCAACTCCGAAACCGCGGTCGCGTAGCGCCTGGACCTCCTGCAATGCATCCCGGCGTCGCTCTTCTTTGGCAATGACGGCGTAAACCTGGACGGCTCTTTGGGAAGCGATCGTTGATTCCATCCGCTCTCGCGCCGAAACGGTTTCCCGAATCAACTCGCCGAGCACGACATCGCCCATGGCAAAGCCCAGCGCAGGCAAAGAAGAAGCTCCGTCGCTCAGTTGACTAACGAGGTTATCGTAACGGCCGCCACCCGCGATCGCCCGCAGTTTACCAGCGCGATCGAACACTTCGAACACGATGCCGGTGTAGTAGGCGAGGCCTCGTACGATTCGGACATCGGTATCCACAAACCCGCCAAGACCGCGCGCGCGCAACCCATCGATTACTTCACGTAGGCGGTCATTCTCACCGCCTTTCGCGAGAACTTCCGTAACCGGCCCGGCCAGCGCACCCAACTTTTGCGCCGTCTCATCAGCCGATTCCCGTTCTGATTTGTCGATGACGCCGAGAACTTCCGGCCATTTGTCTTCGGCTACTCCCTGTTCGCGGAGAAACTCGGTCCAGAACTGCCGATCGCTGATCCGCACGATGAAATCCGTCTCGCGGAGTCCGAAGCCGCGAAGTAGATCGATCGCGAGCGCGATCAACTCAATGTCCGCTGCCAGGGACGCTTCACCGATGATATCGCAGTTGAGCTGATAATGCTCTCGCAACCGTCCGCGCTGCTGTTTTTCGTAACGAAAAAACTGACCGATCGAAAACCACTTCAGCGGTTTTTTAAATTCACGTTCGTGAGCAGCCACAACTCGCGCCAGCGTCGGAGTTAACTCCGGGCGCATCGCCACTTCTCGTTCGCCTTTGTCTACGAAGTGGAAAAGCTGATCGACGATCTCAGTGCCGCTTTTTTTTCGATAGAGTTCGGTCGATTCGAGAACAGGACCGTCCCATTCCACGAAGCCGTAGCGCCGCGTCACATTGCGCCAATTGGCGAACACGTAATTCCGCGCAGCGCATTCAGCTGGCAGGAAATCACGGAATCCGGGAAGGGCTTGCATTGCAGTTAGAACGCTCCACAGCGCCTGGGGCGCTTATTCGTGTTCCTATTCCTGATCCGACGGTTGAGCGATGGGGACATGGCTGAAAGAATATGAACAAGCGAAGGAGAGGAATAGGAATTAATGTGCCCGGAGCGACATCATGGGTGTAGCGCAAATTGGTCGCTTTCAGCGGGTTGGATACGGCCAGTCACGGCACCAGTTCCGAAGATAAGCGGCCTCACCTGAATAAACTCTTGGTTCAGGGAGTCCGACAGAATCACAACGGAGAACATCCGTTAACCAAAGCAAAGGACAAAGAATGAAACAAACCAGATTAATGAAAATCATCGCGGCGAGCGCAGCGTGCGCCGTAGCCGTGGCTACCGCCTCAGCCCAGACCAGCGCCACTACCACGACCACATCTGCCGGTGGAGTCGGTGTTAGCTCCTCTACCACCACCAGCAGTTTGAATGGCACGGGAACAATTACCGGTTATGCGCCGGGATCCGATTACATCACGTTCCGCGGCGACACCGGTGCTGCTCCCGCGAGATATTATTACACGAAGAACACGCCAGTCGTGGACGTCGAAGGTCACGCTGTTGAATGGTCGGCCGTTCGTTCGGACATGCCGGTCAACTACACCTACGTTCGCGAAGGTGACCGCATGGTGATCACCAAGGTCACTCTGCAAAAACCAATCGCGTATTACGAGAAGACTACTACCACGACGACAACGACCGGTCGGCCCTGATCGGATAGCCGTTCGTTAGGAGAAATTAACGCGTCCGCGGAACGTGCTTCCGCGGACGCTTTTTTTTGACTGCTAACCAGTCGAAGAAAGTGGCGTGACGCCTCTCCGTTTCGGTCCGCCCGGCCGAAGCACAAATGTCACTAGTCAATCCTCGGATGAACTAGGCCCTCAGGTTGTCATCCTGAGCCAAGTCGCAGGACGTCTCCTACTTCGGTGACGTGTTTCGCATTTGCGAGGTCGGCGCTCCGCCCGGGTCGCGATCCCGGTTCGCCCGGGATGACATAGCTATGCTTTGAGTGCTGCAACCCGTGATCGCCGCGGTCTCAGCCGCGTTCCGCAACCGGAAGCCATCTCCGGTCGCCGCGCTGACTCGCGCGAGATCAGCTATGCGTCAGCTGGAATCGCCGCGGCCCGCAGCATCATCAATCCGGATACCCGTTAGGGAACTTCTGATGCCATTTCCAGGCGCTTTCAATGATTGCATCCAGCGACTGGAACTTCGGGTTCCAACCCAGTTCCTTTTTGATTTTTTGCGAGGAAGCGATTAAGCGGGGAGGATCACCGGGACGGCGCGGTTTTTCGACAACAGGGATTTCATGGCCGGTGATTTTTCGGCCGGCCTCGATCACCTCACGCACACTGGAGCCGCCGCCCGTTCCGAGGTTATAGAATTCACTCTTGGTTGATTCGAGAGCGAGAATGTGTGCGCGCGCGAGATCCAGAATGTGGATGTAATCACGGATGCAGGTGCCATCGGGCGTGTCGTAATCGGTGCCGTAAATTTCAACGTGTGATTTCTCGCCCAGCGCGACTTTCAGCACATTGGGGATGAGATGGGTCTCAAGCCGATGGTGTTCACCGAATCGGGCCGAAGCGCCGGCGGCGTTGAAGTACCGCAACGATACAAATTTCAGGCCGTGAATTGCGTTGTACCAGCGCAACACATTCTCAAACATCAGTTTGGATTCCCCGTAGGGATTGATCGGCCGCATCGGCAATGTCTCGTCGATTGGGACCCGCTCGGGAGGGCCGAAGATCGCGCAGGTGGATGAGAAGATAAGGTTTTTGATTCCTGATCCGACCATAGCGTCCAGCAGATTTAGCCCGTTGCCGACGTTGTTACGGAAATATTTGGACGGATCTTCCATCGACTCTCCGACGAGGGCGCTGGCGGCGAAGTGCATGACCGCATCTGGCCGATAACTTGAAAGCGCTTCGCTGATTACCTTCGCCTGTGCAAGATCGCCGGGGAAAAATGTAGCACGACGGTCGATCGCTGAGCGGTGGCCTTCGATGAGATTATCGAAAATCCCGACCTCGTGCCCTTCGTCCAGAAGCACCTCCGCGCAAATGCTCCCGATATAACCCGCTCCCCCGACAACAAGAACCTTCATCCCGGCAGAAACTCGCTCTTTAGAACGGTGGAATCAATCGAGAGCGCGCGATTGAAATTTGCTGGAACTTTTTTTCTGCAACGCAACAACCATGCGATGCACGGAACGATGTTTCGCCCGCGGCGTCAGGATCTTCAGGCTTTTCTCGTCGGATCCCCATTCCAAAATGTCGATATCGACGTGACGAACGCCCCATCGTTTCATTTCCAATCGGCTGTGTTTGTAAAGGTCGATCGTGCTCGTGCCGACGAGGGCAGTTCCATAGTCGTCGATGATGTATTCATCTTTCGTTCCGACAATCTTGAACCGTGTGCCTAACGGGAACCGGGACCAATCTGAGGCCGCGCTACAGCAGTTGCCGCGCGCTAGCCGGGCGCCTACGGCATTGCGCCGGCCGCCGTCTTCGCCTCGCGAATATGCCGTCGTTCGGACGTGTTGCAGGCGACGCGGATTGGGCCATCCACTCGCAATTCGCTCCGGTTGCGGCTGCTCGGCACAGCTGGCAAGGATACAACCAAGTCCGAGCGTAAACGTAAGTTTAAGGTACATGGATATTTAGCTGCACCGCGCCCTGAATAACATTGCACGCCGGACTGGCAAGAATAATTTGAACCACCTTAAAAATTGATGAGCAGGGATAAGGCCGCGCGAGCCCAAGTTAACGACGAAGTGATTCTGGATGGCCGGCTGGCTTTATTTCACCAGCAGCAGCGCTGGCTCGCCGTCGCCGATCTGCATTTCGGATTTGAGCTGAGTCAACGAGCCGCCGGAAGTCTGTTCCCGTTATGGGGAATGCAAACGATCCAGAGCCGGTTGGAGGAATTGGTTAACGAGTATGCTCCCCGGTACCTGCTTCTGCTCGGTGATCTGGTGCATGATAAGGCCGGAGCGGCGGCGCTCGCGCTATTAATCCAGGAACTTAGAACGTTCACTGAAGTCGTTCTCATCGCCGGAAACCATGACCGACAGATCGGAAATCACGTCGAAGCTTTACCACATTGGCGTAGTGGCGGATTTTGCTTTCACCATGGTCACTGCGAAATGGATGCTACACCAAATGAAGTACAGGTGATCGGTCATCATCACCCCGCCCAAGTCGTGCGCGACGGTGCCGGGCTGCGGCTAAAGCTGCCGGCATTCGTCCAGCAGGATCATTGTTGGATCATGCCGGCATTTTCCCCATGGGCGGCGGGTACGGTGTGGTCGGCAGACGACAATGCCCGGATCTGGCTTTGTTCGCCCACGCGCATCATCTCAATGGCCGCGGTGTGACGATTTAGCGCTCACGATGACACCCGTCCGTGTGCGGGTGGTTTCGGCATGTTGCCAGCCCCGTTAGCTGGGGCTACGTCCGTGCCGGTGCAGCGGCCGCACCCAATTCACTAGTGCAATGCGGACAGCGCTTGGCGTTTATCGGAATGGACATCGTGCACACGGGACAGTCCTTGACCACCGGAGGCGCGCCCGGCTTTGGACGTTTCATGTTATTGATCGCGCGAACGAGCAGGAAAATCGCGAAGGCCACGATCAGGAAATTGATAATCAGGGTGATGAAGTTTCCGTAATTCCATGTCACTGCACCGGCCTTTGTCGCTTCGTCGAGGCTGTTGAACGCGGTGGCGCCTTCTTTCCCGGCCTTCAATACCAGGAATTTGTTCGAGAAATCCAGGCCGCCGGTAGCCCAGGCGAACGGCGGCATGATGATATCTTTTACCAGCGAATTGATGATGCCGGTGAAGGCCGCACCGATGATCACGCCGACTGCGAGATCGATCGCGTTACCTTTGATCGCGAACTCTTTAAATTCTTTCCACATCGTGCCGGTGTACCTAACCGGCCACGATGTTGACAAGCTTTTTGGGGACTACCACCACTTTGCGCACCTGTTTGCCGGCTAACGCATCGGTGATTTTGGGATGGTGGAGGGCAGCCTCCTCGATCTCCTTTTCCGACGCGCTGGTAAGCACCGTGATGTGCGCTTTCACCTTGCCGTTCACTTGCAGCACGATTTCCACGTCATCTTCGGCCAGTACGTTTTCGTCGTAATCAGGCCAGGCTTGCCCGGTGATGTCGCCACTTGAGCCCAGCCGTTGCCAAAGTTCCGAAGTCAAATGCGGCGCGAACGGATTCAACAATACGAGCAGCGCACGCATCGCGCTAACCGGCACCACTTCCGCGTTAGTGAACGCGTTAACGAAAATCATCATCTGGGAGATCGCGGTGTTAAAGGAGAGAGCTTCGATGTCTTCCGTCACCTTCTTGATAGTGGTATGAACGACCTTCTGCTGGGCCCGGTTCAGATCGACATCACCCAAGGTCGGGGATAGCTCCCATTCCCCGGCCTGATTCTCTCGCATCATCAGCCGCCATACTCGTGCCAGAAATCGAAAAACGCCTTCCACCCCGCGCATGCTCCAGGGTTTCATCTGTTCGAGCGGCCCCATGAACATTTCGTAACAACGAAACGCGTCCGCACCGTACTCATCGATTACATCGTCAGGATTAACAATGTTGCCGCGGGATTTGGACATCTTCTGATTGTCCTCCCCGAGGATGATTCCTTGATTTACCAGCTTCTGAAATGGTTCCGGTTTTGACAAATAACCGAGATCAAACAGAACCTTGTGCCAGAAGCGTGCATAAAGCAGGTGAAGCACGGCATGCTCTGTGCCGCCCACATAAAGATCGACGCCGCCGGGTAGAGCCGGCGAACGACGTTCGACAGATGACCCACGCCGGGATTTTTCCGGCCTAACGTTTTCAGCATTCGTAATTTCGAACTTGTTATCCGTCGTTCCCATCCAGTATCGCTCCGCCGGTTCACCGACGAAGCGCTCATCGTTCTCCGGATCGCAGAACCGCAAATAGTACCAGCACGAACCCGCCCATTGCGGCATCACGTTAGTCTCGCGAGTCGCGCGTTCGGAATAGCGAATCCAATCCTTCGCTTTCGCCAGCGGCGGTTCGCCGGTGCCGGTCGGTTTGTAATCCGCTAGTTCCGGTGGCTTTACTGGCAACTCACGGTTGCTCAGGGCACGGTGTTTGCCCTCCTCCCAGACTACGGGGAACGGCTCGCCCCAGTAGCGCTGACGCGAGAAGAGCCAGTCCCGCAGTTTGTAGTTGATGGAACGTTTGCCTTGCCCGCGCTGCTCCAGCCACTCCGTCATCTTGCTGATTGCTTCTGCCGAAGCAACGCCATCGATCGCCGGCGAATTGATCGCCGTCCCATAACCAACAAACCCGATCGGGTCTCCCCCCGCAGGAGGCTCTACCACCTCACGAATCGGCAGATCGAACTTGCGGGCGAACTCAAGGTCACGCTCATCATGCGCCGGCACCGCCTGAATCGCGCCAGTGCCGTAGCCAGCCAGGACGTAGTCAGCGATCCAGATCGGAATCTTTTCGTCGTTAGCCGGATTAATTGCATAGGCGCCGGTGAAAACGCCGGTTTTTTCTTTGGCTAGCTCTGTTCGCTCCAGATCACTCTTGCGGGCGGTGCGTTCTCGATAGGCGCGAACATCCGGCCATTGATCCTCCGTCACGATCAGATCGACCAGTGAATGTTCGGGCGCGAGCACCATGTAGGTAGCGCCGTAAATCGTGTCGGGGCGTGTAGTGAAAACCTTGATCTGAGGTGGCTCGACCGATTGCCCCGACGGCGCATCGGTGTCTGCTACTCTGAACGTGATCTCCGCGCCTTCGCTGCGGCCGATCCAGTTCCGTTGCAGCAGCTTGATCGATTCCGGCCAATCCAGGCGGTCTAGTTCGCTGATCAATCGGTCGGCATAGGCAGTGATGCGCAGCATCCATTGGCGCATCGGCCGACGCACAACCGGATGCCCACCCACTTCGCTCTTTCCATCAATCACCTCTTCGTTAGCCAGCACCGTCCCCAATTCGGGGCACCAATTCACCGGCACCTCGCCAACATATGCGAGCCGGACGCGATCAGGATCGCTCCCGTCATAGGTTTCGATCGGTTCCGCGCGGTTCGTTTCCGGGTTGAACCATGAGTTGTAGATCTTGAGAAAGATCCACTGCGTCCACCTGTAATAACGAGGATCGGTGGTGTTAACCTCTCGCTGCCAGTCGTAGGAAAACCCGATGCGCTGAAGCTGCCCCTTGAACTTTGCGATGTTCTCCCGTGTCGTTAGGGCGGGATGTTGTCCGGTTTTGATGGCGTACTGTTCGGCCGGCAATCCGAATGCATCCCAGCCCATCGGGTGCAGCACGTTGTAACCGCGTAACCGCTTATAGCGGGCAACAATGTCGGTGGCGGTGTAGCCCTCCGGATGCCCGACGTGGAGACCCGCGCCGCTGGGATAGGGGAACATATCCAGCACATAATACTTCGGCTTGCTGGCATCGAAGTTCTGCTCCCCCGGATTGGATGCGTGGAACAAGTGTTTCGTTTCCCAGATCTGTTGCCATTTCGGCTCGATCTGATCGAAAGGATACGGTTTTCGGCGTTCGCTCATGAACAGGGAGCAAGTTCAGCGAATCGACTGATCAGAAAAGCGCGAATTTCGGTTTTTTACTGTAGCGGCGGTCTATGACCGCCGACGAACACGAATGGACCGTCTCGCCAACCAGTTGGTTCTTCTTCACAATACGGTGCGAGTCGCAGAATCTTTCACCCCCCTGTTCCTCGCGTTCGCTCGCAGAATCAGAGATGCCTCGACTTCGCTCGACATGACAAACTATGGGCGTCTTATCGTGACGGCTGAGTCTGACGTGGTTCTGCCGCGGAGTGCGCTTTCGACATTCTTGCTGGGCCAGCTCAAACCCGAAGCTTTGCCATCCCGACCCGACGTGGAGGGACCTCGCCCACCCAGTGTGCGTTACGCAGGTAAGGAGAGGTTTTTCGACTGCGGCCCCCGGGCTCCGTCGGCTACGGCGAGGAGAGTAGGATGACAAACCTTGCGCCGTCGAGCCGTCGTTCTTCCAGGCAAGTGGTGTGAAAAACAATCAAAAGGGCCCGGCTGACGCGCCTTAGCTGCGGGTGAACCAACGCCAAGCTCGCGAGTCATCCGGCAATGCTCTACCTCTTTGTCATTTCGACCGCAGTGGAGAAATCTGTTATTCGATTTCCGGCTTCTGCGGAGATAAACGATCTTTGACCAGCCAATGAAAAATCCACCGCGATCAGTGATCGTCGCGACGCGCAATGCGCATAAGACGGAGGAGATCCGGCAAATCCTCGGACCGGATTTTTTCGTCACCGACCTTTCCCAACGCGGAGACATTCCGGAAATCGCCGAGACGGGTGAAACCTTCGCAGCGAACGCGATTCTCAAGGCGCTTGCGGTATCGCAACGCTTGGCCGGCTTGGTATTGGCGGACGACTCCGGACTTGAGGTAAACGTTCTTGGCGGAGCGCCCGGCGTCCGCTCGGCCAGGTATGCAGGAGAACCTGCTGATGATCGCAAAAACGTGGAGAAGTTGCTTGCCGCGGTTCAACAGATCGATCCGCGAGGACTGCAGCGGAACGCCAGATTTCGGTGCGTGATCGCGATCGCCGCCGCAGGCAACGTGCTAAACACATTCCAAGGCGAGGCGACAGGCCGAATCATCGATTCGCCACGTGGTTTCGGTGGCTTTGGTTATGATCCCGTCTTTGTGCCGACTGGGTACGACCTAACGTTTGGGGAGCTGCCGACCGAAGTGAAGAATCAGTTAAGCCACAGAAGCCGCGCCTTGGCTGCAGCGAAGCCGACGCTTGCGACAGCGGCGGGTGAATAGTCTGCACGCCTTGATCCGCGCAGACGGGACGAAACGGCTTTGGGGACCGCCGGCCATAGATCGCCGCTACAAGCGGAGGCAGAAGACGAACGCGCAGTCGTTTAGACTGGCAGAGGCAATCCGGCGCCGTGCCGTGATGATTAAGGCGGAGGCGGCGGTGGCGGCGGAGCAGCCCCTCCAGGCGCGGGCGCCGTACGAGCACCACCTAATTGAGCAGCGCGGATCTGATACCCGACCTTCGTGATTTTGAGCGCACGAACGTGGTCGAGGATTCGAATCACGTCCCCGTGCATGGCTAGCATCTCCGCGCTGATAGAAACCTTTAGATCCGGATTGGCCTGATGCAGCTGCGAGAGTTTTTGCATCACTTCCTGATCGTCGTTCATCGCCTGGTTTTCGACGTAGTAAACTGGCCCGGCGGCAACGCGGATCGACACAAAATCTTTCTGCTTATTCGCTGGTGCGACGGTGTTAGCCGGCAGGTTGACCTTGATGCCTTTCATGTGGGTCTGGCTCAAACTAACCATCATGAAGCTCGCCAGCAGGAAGAACATGATGTCGATCAACGGGATGATCTCGATCCGGGCGTGCTTTTTCGGAATTGGCGAAGCGACTCTCATGTTTGTTCTCTAGTAAGACGCTCCCGCCATCGTGAACGTGATCGGAATCTTAACCTTGGACACGCTTCCCGGCTTGAATTTCCACCGTTTAAAGGTGCTTATGGCGGACTGATCCAAAAGATTGTTGCCGATGCTCTGAGCCATGGTCGCGTCAGTGACAATGCCGGTCGCCGGATCAACCGTCACCACGCACATCCCTTGACCCGTGATGTGTTTGGCGCGCGCTTCATACGGATACGGCGGCTGTGGCTTGGAGATCGCCAACGCTTTCGCGTTCGACATGTTCATCATACCCGGTGCTGATGGCGCCTTGATCGGCGCAGCCTTCACCTGCGGCCGATTCTGCCGTGGTGGCGGGGTCGATTCTTCGACGAATTCAGGTTGGATATCCGGCATCGGCGGCGCTTCCGGAATAGGAATGTCCTCGGGCGGCGGCGTCGGCTGATCCTCGACCGGTTGCAGCGTCGCGTCTACGGTTGCGGTAGGAATATCCGAAAGATCGACCGGAGGCGGCTCACGCTTCAAAGCGTAAGCGCCGACCGCACCGAGATGAATTGCTACTGCGCCGCCCAAGGCAGCCCACATTTGCCACTTTGGCGGTGGCTTATAAAGAAGTGGTTTGGCCATAAACCTTCCTACTTGGTTGTATTGCTGGGAATTCCCTTCGCAGCTTCACTTTTGATCTCGAACGCAATTTTGTAGAACCCGGCGGCGCGAAGGTAATCGAGCACGCGGATTATATTTCCGTGAACAGTGTCGGCATCACCGCGGACGAAAACCTTCGCATCCGGATTTTCGCGGTAAACCTGCTGGAGCTTCGCGAACAGCTGGTCGTAGTTGTATTCGTCCTTGTCGAAGAACACATGGCCGTCCTTGTCCACGGACACGCTGATGTAATCGCGCTTCGACTGCGTCTCACCCGACTGCCCCGTCGGCAAATTGACCTTGATCCCTTTCATGTGCACTTGGCTCAGACTCACCATCATGAAGCTGGCGAGCAGGAAGAACATGATGTCGATCAAGGGAATGATCTCAATCCGCGCTTTCTTGTGCGGTATTGGAGATGCGACATTCATTGGTTTAGAGGCACACCACGCGACGTTACCTCGAGGGGGCCAGTTCGGCTTCGCGCTTTGCTCGTGCGTTTGCTTCCAGCATCACCTCCAGGTTCGTGGCCGCGGTCTGCAGCTCGAACTCTAAGTTAGACACACGAGAGGTGAAAAAGTTAAACGGAATCAACGCAAAGATGGCGATGCCCAGACCGCAAGCAGTGGCGATCAGCGCTTCCGCGATACCGCCGGTGACCGCTTGCACGGCCAGTTCCTCGTTACCCAGGAAGCTGAAGGACCGGATCAGTCCGGTGATCGTGCCCAACAGACCGAGCAACGGGGCCAGAGTGACCAGGGTGTCCATGACGACGAGGAATCGTCCGGCTCGTTTGATTTCGATACCGGCCGCAACCTGCAACGCGCCCTGTAACGAGGCGTGCTGATGGTTTAACCCGTTCCACATCATTCGCAGCACCGGGTCTCGAGAATCGCGCGACAACCGTGACGCTTCAGCCACGTCGCCCACTTCGATCGCGGTGAACACCTTCTCGATTCGTTTCGGATCACGGCGGAACCAGCGGCCGGTCCACCAAAAGATGCGCTCGATAACCACTGTCAGCGCAATGATCGAGACAATCAGAATTGGCCACATGATCGGTCCGCCTTTGCGGAAGTTGTCGATCAGAAAGTTTCCGGTTAACGGCGGGCCCGTCGGCGCCGCCGCAGCCGCCGCAGCCGGTGAAGCAGACGCCCCTGGTGAAGCGCTGCCGCTCAAAGTGGCGGTGACAGTCGAACCTGGAGCGGGTGAACCGCCAGGCATTGTAGCTGGTGAGCCGCCCGGACCCGTAGCCCCGGTTACACCTGCCGCCGGACTACCGGGTATTCCTGGAGCGCCAGTAGTTGGCGCGCCGGCAGTGCCCGGAGCACCTGGTGCTCCAGCTGTCCCGGGCGCAACGGCAGGCGCGCCTGGTGCCGGCGGCTGAACGGCGGCGGGATTCGTCGGCGCGCCGGGATTCGTTACCGGCGGCGGCGGCGGGTTCTGCACACCCGGCTGCAAATTCGGTGGGGGAGGAGGTGGAGGTGGCTGATTTGCCGGGCGAGTTTGCGCGAACAAAGTCAGCGCGGTGAAACTGAGGCAGAGTGTGAGTAGTGTTTTCATATTTGCGGCCGAGGTTGAGTAACCAGCTTTCTTTGCTTTGAACCTCTCTTTATTCCAGACCGGAGGAATGAGAGTCCAGCAAATCTTTTTCGCTGCTTCGATTGGAAGTCCCAGGTTTCCATGAAGGTGCCTAAGTAATTCGAATTATCTCTGCCTGAGGGATGTAAGCAACCATTCCAAATTGGCGCGTGGCAGAGATTGCCACACCCACAGGCGCTTTTCTTATTAGAATGGAATAAATAGTCGGCGTTCAGAATTTGTGGCGCCGACGGCACTTCCGCAGATTTGTTCCGCCGCTGCCTCGATTTTCCGAGAGCCGTTTTCGCCGGTTTCAGGCGACGTTGCGAACGCCATTCCGCAAAACCGGCCAGTCGCTGATTCGTGCTTCGAGTTGGTCGCCAGCCTGTATCGGGCCCACTCCGGACGGCGTTCCGGTGAGAATTACGTCGCCAGGCAGAAGCGTTAGTCGTTGGCTGGCGAATGCGACGATTTCGGACACCGGATAAATCATCTGGCTGGTGCGCGCACTCTGTTTCACCTCTCCGTTAACGCGCAGCTCGAGCGGCACATCAGTGATGTCGACGTCGCTATATATAAACGGGCCGATCGGCGTATACGTGTCGAAAGATTTGCAGCGAGAAAACTGTTTTTCGGTCTTTTGCAGGTCGCGATCACTAATATCGAGGCCAACCGTGTATCCGAAAATGTGAGCGGAAGCTTCCTCGGGTTTGATATTTTTGCCGGCCCGGCCGATCACAATTGCTAGTTCGGTCTCGAAATCGGTCTGATGTTCGGGAAACGCGATCTCAACCGCGCCCTCGTGAGGCAATAGTGAGGTGGGAGCCTTAAACCAGATTAATGGGGTGCCTAACGGAGTGCGTTTCATCTCCGCGATGTGCTCGGCGTAATTCAAACCCACCGCGATCAACTTCGAAGGCGCGACCGGCACCTGAATCTGAACCTGATCCAGCGGCCTAACCGATCCTGTATTCTCGATATTGAGCCAGTACGGATCGCGAAGGCGGTGCACCTGATCGCCGACCAGTTCTCCGTAGAAGGATTCATTGTCTGACTGAAAACGGCCGAATGCGCGCATCCCCTAATCTAGGTCGATACCGGGGGTCCCATCAAATCGGTCGTGAATAGTTAGCCACAGTAGCGGTGGCGGTCAGCGTGGAGCGATCGCCAAGAAATCCCGCACCGCCTTCTGTCCGGAAATCGAGAACACGCTGCCGTTCTGTCGCTTGAACCAGAAGGCGCTCGAAGAACCGCCGTCCAAATTGAGCGCACGCTGAATTTTCAACTCTGCGGAGGGACTAGCCAGGATTGAGGAGAGCTGCGCCAGCGACACGCTGGAGGAGAATCCAAGCAGGACTTCCGAAGCGGTCGTCGCCACAAAGGTTCGACGCGCCGGTTTGGTGCCATTCAGTCCCGGAACAACATGGCCGCGGTCGATTAGGAAAGGACCGCACTGAATGGCCACGTCCGGCGGGCTGTTCTTGGGAAATTCGTTGAGGCGCATGATCCGAACAAGCGGCCCGGACGCGCTGATCACGCCGCTCATCAGTTTTCCGCGGACTAACGGGGACACGCTCTTGCGGTTGTCGATCCGCAAGCCTAATGGCGTGAAGTCTTCCGTGAAATAACCGCCATTTACTCCGGCAATCCAATTGCCGGCCCTCATCGCCTCCGAGAGATCGCGTCCGTCGGGATTGTCCACTATCCGCAATCGGCACGTTTTCGGTGAAAACCTTGCCAGATCCAAGGTCGCATCAGTAGCGGAAGTTTCGTCTGTCAGCACGATGTGTTCGTGCGTCACGGACGCGGTCGCGGCCGGTTCGGACTGAGAATCGCGACGAACCCAATCAGCCCTGGCCGAGGCTGTAGTGAGAAGCAGGGCGTAACAGGCGTAACGCAGCAGTGAAAATGGCGGACGGTTCATGTTCCTGCTGGGGGATGACGATTGCGGACGTTTCGCGGAAGTTAGGGCGTGTTCGGGACGAAAACAGATTTCCCCTCGGGATCCAGGGTTGGGCGGTTCCGGAGCTTACGCCTTTACGTATCTATTAATGAGCGCCTGGAATCGGGGATCATCTCGCAGCGGATCCCAAACCGGATCGAGCTTCAACATCGGCGCGCTGACGCCGTTTGGAGTCGCTAACGATTTCTCGATCAACTCCAGAGCCTGATTCTTGTCGCCCAGCCACGCGTAAATCTGGGCCATGGCCTGGGTGTACATCGGGCCGTCGAAAGCATCCTTCGATTCGGGCTTCAATTCCATCGCCCGTTGCCCTTCCTGGATCGCTTCATCTCTCCGCCCCAGCATTGCCAGGACACCGCCAAGCATGGCATGTCGCGACGGATCGTTAGGCGCTTCCTGCACCAGTTTCTGTGATTCAGGCAGTGCCTCTTCGTAGGCGGCTTTGGCTTTTACCGGATCCTTGAGGCCGGTGTAACAATTCCCGATCAGGAAAGCTGTTGGAACCGGGGCCGTGGTGTCCGTGTGGATGGTGGAGTTGGGAATTTTTTGCAGAATCGCCAACGCATCGGCAAATTTTCGCTCCAGCAGCAGCAGACTGAACCGGCCGTAGGTGACAATTTCATCGGCATCGCTGCCTGCCGGTGCCGCCGCGATCAGTTGCCGGGCGACGGACAAATCGCCTTTCCAGGTCATGGCCAGGATCGCTTTAGAGCCGCGCAACAGGAATGCGTGCGGAGTCCTCTGAATACCGCGATCAAGGATCTTGTCGGCGGTTTCGTAATCCTTATTGGCGATATAGTTGAAAGCCAGGTTCTGTACGACCCATGCATTCTTCGGATCCAGTGCAGCCGCTTTTTCCAGGTTCTGAGTCGACTCCGTCCATTTACCCTGCCGGCGCTGGATCGCACCGATCGCCAGATAGACTTCAGAGTCGTTAGGTATTCCGCGTTGGGCGATTGCCAACTGGTCGAGGGCGCGCTGATAGTGCTCATCGTCCGTCTCGCAGTAGTAATTGAAAAATCCGCGGGCAAGATGCGCGTCGGGGCAATCCGGTTGCAGCTCAAACGCGCGGTCGATAGCGGCCTTGGCCTTTTGGCGGCGTGCGGGAGTCGGATCGTAGCTGTGGAAAATCCAATTGTTGATTCCGCCAAGGTGAGCGAAAGCCATCGCGAAGTTCGGATCAAGCTGGGTTGCCCGTTCCAGCAGCTCTTCCGCTTTCAGACTGTCGGTGCGGAGCTTGTCCGGCCGATTCATGATTTCGTGCGCCTGCATGAATGCCAGGTAGGCTTCCGGATTTTGGGTTGGTTTGCGTTCCAGCTGGGCCTTTTCGCTGGGCGATAATTTTGCCTGGAGGGCATCCGCAATTTCATGAGCGAGATCAGTCTGGATGGCGAACACGTCGGTCAGATCGCGATCGTAATTGCTCGCCCAGATATGCTCGTCGTTAGCCGTGTTGATCAGCTGCACGTTAACCCGGACTTTGTTGCCCTCCCGGCGGACGCTTCCTTCCAGAATCGTCGACACTCCGAGAGCCTTTCCAATTTCCCTGACGTTCGCGGATTTGCCGCGATACGACATGACCGATGTGCGCGAGATGACTTTTAGGTCGCCGATCTTCGATAAATTGGTCAGGAGGTCATCCTGGATTCCGTCGGCAAAAAATGCGTTCTCCTTTTCCTCGCTCAGATTCTCGAACGGCAGCACTGCGATCGACTTGTCCACCTTGTGAGCGACTGCCGGCGGCAAAAGAAAAAATCCGGCGGCGGCGGAAATGACCACTCCGGTTGCGCCAAGCAGCGCCAGATTACGGCGGCGGTGGGTCGCTGCCGGAACGGTTGGAGTAACTTTTATCCCCTGAGGCGTGATGTCATAAGCCCAGGCCAGAATCAACGCGATCGGGAAACCAATCAGGAGCAACACCACCACCAGCCGAAACGTCCAGTTGGGCAGATCCCAGGCCGGAAACACGGCGGACCCGATCTGGATGATGAAGCCCGCGGCGACGACGTAAGCCACCGCGACGCGATAAACTTTGCGGCGCTGCACTTCTTCGAAAAAACTGCTCATTCTCGTCGGCTAAACGTCACCCTAACTTTGCATCGTTGTGCCTGATCAGACAACCGGAAGATCGACGCGTTCAGGGTAACCAGAACCGTGAATGCCGTTTAGAGGATTGCGGAAGAAAAACTCCGGTGCCGCGCCATGGCCCGATTCCGCGACGCGCACCGCGGCGGAGGCTTATTTTGCTCCGGTAGCGAAGACCGTCTGGAAATGGGGACTTTCCCTTTCACGGGCCACGACCCGCACGTCGATCTGCTTAAACCCCGCGTTCTCCAGCAGCTCATGCAAATCCACCTCAGTGAACCCGAGCCAATGATCCGCGTATAATTCACGCGCTTTCTCGAATTGGTGACTCAGCAGGTCCAGAATGATAACGCGGCCGCCTTTTCGAAGCATGCGATAAGCGGATTCCATCGCGAGTTCCGGCTTGATGGCGTGATGGAGAGCCTGGCTGAAGAACGCCAGATCAACTGTCGAGTCGGCAATCGGGGGGTTTTC
>JBJMXE010000020.1:0-16317 GCA_045809745.1 Chthoniobacterales bacterium
CATTGGCTGGGCTCCGCTCCCTCCGGAAGCCGGCTGTGAACTGAACGTCGGCGTCAGCTCATGGGTCGATTCCACCTGCAACATTGGGCCCGAGTTTTACACGTTCATTAACATTCGTGATTTCGGAGCAGATTCGTACTTCGGGTCGGGATGCATCTACGACCGTGGCCGAAACGTCGCCATTATCATCGATACGTTCAACCTCACCAACATTTGTTGGAATCGACACGTCGACATCTACTGTGGTGGGCCGGATTTCGATTGGTGCAACACCCGGATCCGGCAGTTAGGCGGAAAGGGATGCGGCCGTATTCATGTGAACCGTTTCAGTGATCCGGCGCGACTCGGTGGTAAATTCGCCCGGCACGAAGGCGATCAACTCGGCCTCGTATCGCCACGTATTCGCGGTACGAAACATCCCAAGTTGAAGCCGCAAATCGCCGAGACCGCTGGCGCCGATAAGATCGATCACGGTTGGAAAGGGATTAAGGACAAGAAGCAGGAACAACAGGTTCGGAATCATATTGCGCAGGAGACGAAGGGCCGGAATCCGCGGAACTCGCCGGCCAAGCTGCCCGATGGCGTTGCCGAGAAGTTGAAGCAAAAGCGTGGCAGCGGCACACAAAATTTGAATCAGGGCGGCCAACCCGACGCGTTGCATCCGAGAGGCAAACGCGGTTCAAAGCCTAACGGGCAAAATAACCACGGCGCCGGCGATCAAACGGGAGATCAGGGCCAAACCACTGGAGCTGCAGGCGATCAACATCCAGGCAAACGCAGGCACCAAGGTCAAGGTGCGGCGGCCGGCGGCAATGACGCCGCGGGCGCGAGAGCGACTGGCCAGGGCGCCGGCGCCGGATTTGATCAGCATCCGGGAAAACGGCGGGCGCGGAATCAGGGTTCGGGGTCCAACGATAGCGGGGCTCAGGGAATGGCCGGGAATCAGGCAAGCGGCGCCGCGGAGGGTGCAAACGGTGAGGCCGGTCGCGGTAAGCGGCATCCCGGTCAATCCTTCAAGCACGGCGAAAAGAATGCGGCCGGGTCGGGGCCTGGTAACCAAACCCGCTTGAATACCGACAATGCTGTTGGTGGTAGTCAGCATCCTGGCGCTCACGATCAAGCCAAAGGCCCGGACAAAGGCGCTGATCAGCAGGCCGGCGGTGCGGACTCCCAGGCTGGAAACGCCGGCGACAAGACGAACGCAGAGGAAACTGGCAATCGTCGGCGCAAGGGGCGGCGGTCTAATCGACAAGGCACGTCGGGCACTTCCCAAACTCAGGCCGGTTCCGACCACCAGGTGCAGAATAAGTCGAAACACGCTGCCGAAGATACTGGCGGGGGACCGGGTCACGGGAAGAAACCGCCACAGGAGGGAACCCAAGCGAATCAAACGAGCGGCGGCCAGAATGGTGGCGGTCACGTACGCGGCCAGCAACAGCAGCAACAGCAGCAACAGCAGCCGCAGCAGCAACAAAAGCAGCAGCAGATCCAGCAACAAGGTCAAAAGGGCGGAGGCAACGGGCGCGGCGGCGACCGTGGACGGCGCAGGCCGCCGCCAGCCAATTCACCGCCAGGCTAAGCGGGTTAGGATTTGTTCTGCACGTCGCGGGAAAGAACTGTCGCGCATTCCTCTGGCGTAAGAGCACGTTCGGCTTTCAGTTGCGCGAACTTTTTTGCGAAAATGAAGAAAAAATCTTGACCACTCTGATTCCGGTGCGGCACTCTGGCCGTTCAGCTCAACTCCATCCTCTTATCTATTGTAACTATGAAACTTACGCACCGGTTGCTCGTCCCCTTCACCTCGTTCCCTTCCGTGCTCACCGGCAGTTTGCTGGCTGTACTGTCGTTAGGGTCAGCTGTCGCCCAGCAAGGCGGCGATGATGCTGACAATAGCGCCGCCCGGAAGATGCAGCTCGCCAATCCCGATCTGCCGCTCAGCCGTCAGCACGAGGTGCAGGTAATGGTCGAGTTTCAGGCCGCTCCTGCGGCTAAGGCTTACGCCGATGCCTTGAGGACTGCGCAGTCGCAGGTCGACGCCCAACGTAACTACGCGCTGGCGCACCCGAACCTGAAGGCTTCTAAGACATTGCTTTCCAAAGCAGCGGTCGCGACGACGATCAACGCAACTGCAGCCAAGCAGGTGCAAAGCAAGGTCAAGGAACTCGACTCGGCGCAGCGAGCACTTCTTCCTAACCTGACCGGCACGGAAGTGGGCGGCCGCGTGCTGTTCCGGTCTACCCGCGCGTATAACGGCATCGCCATGGTCGTTTCGGCAGACAAAATTGCGCAGATCGCGGCCATGCCTGGGGTGAAGGCGGTGCATCCGATGCATCCGAAATTCCAAACGGCTGCGTTCTCCGACATTGATTTTCTAGGAGGCCGGTCATTCTGGGCCAAGCCGCCTTTTGGCATCCATGGTGAGAACATTCGTGTGGCCGACATCGACAGCGGTCTGGATTACATCCATGCAAACTTTGGCGGCCCCGGATCACCCGGTTACAGCCTCGTCGCCAATCACGGAGCGCCCAATTCAGCACCCAACCCATTTTTCCCGACCCAGAAGGTCCCGGGCGGCTATGACTTTGCCGGTGACAATTATGACGCCAACAAGAGCGATGCCGCCCATGCCCCGAACCCGGATCCGGATCCATTTGATTGCGGCGGCCACGGCACCGGCACGGCAAGTTTGATTGCAGGCTACGGTGTCACCAATGCCGGCTTCACCTACTCGGGGAGCTACGACGCTACGAATCCGTCGATGGCCAACCTGTCCATCAGCCCCGGCATGGCGCCAAACGCCAAGCTGTATCCGCTGCGTGTTTTCGGTTGTTCCGGGAGCACAAATCTCGTCATCCAAGCGATCGAATGGGCGATGGATCCTAACGGCGACGGCAATTTCAACGATCACCTGGACGTCATCAACATGTCGTTAGGTTCGAACGAAGGGTTCGCGGACGATCCGGATGATATCGCAGCTTCCAACGCTGCAGCGATCGGCGTCCTGGTGAACTCGGCTGCGGGTAATGCCGGAGACACCTATTACGTTCACAGCAGCCCGGCCGCCGCCAGCGGGACATTGTCTTGCGCAGCGACCTTCAGCGATCAAAACGGTTTCATCTTCGATTCCAGTGTCACCGCTACTGCGCCGGCATCGATCGCGGGACAGAAATTCCCGTCAATCTACGGCAGCCCGGCGGTTCACGTGCCGGCAGGCGGCCTAACCGGTAACGTGGTGTATGCAGTTCCGAACAACGCGGCCACCGACGGCGCCAATGGTGGAAGCACACCGTTAACGAAC
This sequence comes from Chthoniobacterales bacterium, assembly GCA_045809745.1. Taxonomy (GTDB): domain Bacteria; phylum Verrucomicrobiota; class Verrucomicrobiia; order Chthoniobacterales; family UBA10450; genus DATFCK01. The sequence continues at coordinate 3,299 of JBJMXE010000020.1, forward strand.
GCGGCCCAGATTGCCGGAAACATCGCGCTGATCGACCGCGGCACCAGCTCGTTCATCGATAAGTGCAAAAAGGCACAAGCTGCGGGAGCGATCGCGGTAATCGTGGATAACTTCAACAACCCAACCGCCGACCCCATTACCATGGCGTTGGATGCTACGATTCACATCCCGTGCGTGATGATCTCCAAGGCTTCCCGCGACGCGATCGTAGCCGCCTCTGGCGGATTCGACGCGACCACTGGGATTCCAGTTAACACCGTCACCGTCACGATTAACGACGATAACGGTTCAGTGACGCGAGGCCCGAACACCGGCGGCAGCGCTGCCGGAGCCGGTTCGCCCGATACGGTGCCTAGTTACACTTCACGCGGTCCGCGCATGCCGGACTCAGCCTTGAAACCCGATCTCGCCGCCCCTGCAGAAGTGACGGGAGTGGCCGCAGTCGGATCGGGCAAGAACGTCGCAAACTTCAACGGCACTTCGTCAGCAACTCCGCACATCTCGGGTTTCATGGCGCTTCTGCGTCAGTTGCACCCGACCTGGACCGTGCAGGAATTGCAGGCGCTTGCTTGCGGCACAGCGATCCATGATGCAGCCACAACGGTTGGCGGAGCGGTCAAGATTGGCGTCGGCCGAATTGGCGCGGGCCGAATCGACATGGGCAACGCCAGCAACGCGAACGTTGTCGCCTACAACGGCACAGATCCAAACCTGATCGGCGTTTCGTTTGGCGCGGTCGAGGTGCCGGTGGACGGTTCCCGCACGTTGACCAAGAGCATCCGCGTGGTGAACAAGGGATCGACCGACGTCACCTACAACATCAGCTACCTGGATAGCGTTGCCGCTGCTGGGGCGAGCTTCACCGTACCGGCGTCAGTCACAGTTCCGGCAGGCAGCACCGGTTCGTTCAATGTCACGTTCAGCGCCACTGGCAGCCAACTGCGGCACGACCGCGACTTGAGCACGGGTACCACTCAGGCCACCGACTTCGGCACATTCTCCCGCCAGTATCTCACCGAAAAGGCAGGATACGCGGTGTTAACTCCAGCGAGTGGATCCGAACCGGTTCAGCGTGTCGCTCTCTATGCAGCGCCGAAGCCGGCTTCATCGATGCATGCGACGACCACCAGCATCGTTCCTGATGCGAGCTCGGGAACATTCACGCTCGGTCTGTCTGGTTCAGGTATCAACACTGGTGCCAGCTTCCCGACGGATATCGTCAGCTACGCCAAGGCGTATGAGCTGCAGTATGCGAATCCGCTGGCCGGTGCGCCGAATGCCCCGACTGATGCAAACGTCATCAAATACGTCGGTATCACGACCGACTGGGCTAACCGCAGTCAGGCGGACCGCGATGCCTTCGTCCCGTGGGTGAACTTTGCGATTGAAGGCTTCGGAAATGCTCCCGAGCCTGACTTCGCCGGGTCCGACAAGGAGATCTTTATCGATCTGGATTTCGACAACGTTTACGACGTGGCGATCTTCCTGAGCCGACTCAACAGCGGCACCAGCCCGACTAACGTCTACTTCTCGACCCTGGTCGATTTGTCGGGCGTGTTCGGCCCTGCGGGTGCGGCCTACGTGTGGGAGCCCACCAACGCGCGAAGCACCGCGGCGACAAGTCGCGACACCAACAGCTTCAACAACAGCGTGGTCACCGTCCCGATCGATGGGCTGGTTGGTAGCGGGTTTAGCTCATTCCAATACCAGGTTGTGACGTTCGATCGCAACGGAAGCGAAGTGGACGAGACACCGTTGATGTTCTTCGACGCTGCCGCCCAGGGCTTCAATGCCGCTCCGGCAGGCGCACTTGAGCCGTTCTTTGTGAACGATCTGCCGACGACTTCGTTCTCAGTTGCCTACAATGGCACCGGATTCCAGACGAATGGCTCGTTAGGCTTGATGGTCGTGCACATGCACAACGGCTCCGGCAATCGAGTGGATGTTGTCGGCTTCAAGGCCCCAACGATCACTGGGTTCAATCCAACCAGCGCGCACGTCGGCGACTTCATCACCATCACCGGCTCGAATTTCGGTCCGGGAACGAAGGTATCCTTCTTCAAAGCCTCGCCGCCATTCACGGTGGACGCCACAGACGTGAACGTGCTGACTGCGAATACCATCTCGGTCAGAGTGCCGGCGGGTGCGGCCAGCGGCCCGATCCGCGTATCCAACGCGGCCGGTTCATCAACCAAGGGCGGATTCACGGTGTTGCCGTAATCTAAATCACAGGGAAAGAAAAATAACTATGAGACTAACTGTTACACGATCGTTGATCGTCGCTGCCACCTTGCTGGTAAGCTGCACCGCGTTCGCCCAAACCCGCAAAGTTCAGGGATTCGAGTCGGGTGATCCCGCCGTCACATCCATCGGCGATGCGGGTAAGGTCGGTTCATTCCAGGGCCAGGCGGCGCCGGAAGGCACGATGCAATATCTGCTCACCACCATCGGCAGCATGAGCAATGAGGATGGCCTAACTTCCCAATCCGGGAGCTTCGCGGTTGTCAATATGACCCTGCAAAACTTCTTTGGGTTGAGTTTGCTCGGGACTGAAGGATCAGGCGTGATGATTCCCTTCAGCGTCTCAGCAGGCGACACTCAGTTGACCTTCCAGTACGACTTCCTCTCGAACGAGGTGATTCAGTCAATGCCCAGGGACGACTTCGCATTCGCCGCAATCTTCAACTCGGCCAATGCATTGCAGGGAACCGCGTCGACGTTCGCAAGAGAATTTACAGCGTCGTTTCAGTTGTTTGGCAATCAGTCGATATTCCAGTTCCACACTGGACTACAGACGATGAGCCTGTCGCTTGCTTCATTGGCTCCTGGTAACTACACGCTCGGCCTCGGCATCGAGGACCGCAGCACCGCGGACCACGCGTCGGGGCTGCTCATTGACAACGTTCAGGTTGTTCCGGAGCCGTCGGTAATCGCTCTGGCAGTGGCCGGCGCGGGTTTACTGGTTGGCTGGAGCCGACGCAGTCGCCGGGCATAGTTCAATTCTGTTTGGTTAAAAGGGCCGGCAGAAATGCCGGCCCTTTTTGTTTGCGAGGAAGGAACGAACAGGGGCATCGGTTGACGAACTGCCTATGGCAGGCATATTCCCCCGCGCCTAAGCGGCAGGCGCGGCGCCTGCTCGAGCTTAGCGACTCGCCAGGCTGTTAGCCTCACCCAATTTCCTCCCGCAGATTCCGTCAATGGATAAGATCCGTAACATCGCCATTATTGCGCACGTTGACCACGGCAAGACCACCCTGGTCGATCAATTGCTGCGCCAATCCGGGACCTTCCGTGCCAATCAAAAGGTCGAAGAACGCGTCATGGATTCGATGGATCTGGAGCGGGAGAAGGGAATCACCATTCGAGCCAAGAACGCTGCATTTCAGTGGAACGGTTACCGCATCAACATTGTCGACACCCCGGGCCACGCTGATTTCGGGGGTGAAGTAGAACGGATCATGAAAATGGTCGACGGCGTTCTATTGGTCGTGGATGCGCATGATGGTCCCCAGGCCCAGACCCGCTTCGTTTTGCGGAAGGCATTGGAGAACAAGGCGAAGCCGATCGTCGTGATCAATAAAATCGACCGTGAAAACGCCCGTCCGCACAAGGTTCTCGACATGGTGTTCGATCTGTTTGTGGAGTTGAAGGCCACTGACGAGCAGCTCGATTTTCCGATCATCTACGCCAGCGCCAAAAATGGTTTCGCCATGCGCGAAGTGCACGACAACAGCGAAGACATGACGCCGCTGTTCGAATCGATCGTGAAGTATGTGCCGCCGCCGACGGTTTCACCGGAGCCTTTCTTTCAAATGCTGGTTTCGAATCTGCATTACAGCGATTACCTGGGAAGGATCGCCCTCGGGCGAATTGTCAGCGGCCGGGTTTCAGTAGGCGATTCGATCGTCTGCATCCATCGCGGCGGATCACGTGAGCGGGCCAACGTGACGGCTTTGTTCACCTACGATGGTCTGGAGCAGGTCCAGATTCAGCACGCCACCGCGGGCGATATTATCGGTCTGACCGGATTTGAAGACGTATACATCGGTGAAACGCTCACCGATCGTGAGGAACGCACCTCCCTGCAATTCGTCGATATCGATCCGCCGACGATCCGAATGCGCATTCTGGTTAACGACTCACCGTTCGCCGGAAGAGAAGGCAAATTCGTAACTGCGCGCCATATCAAAGAACGGCTTGTTCGGGAGACTCGCGGCAACGTTTCCCTTCAGATCAACGAGACCGAAACGGCGGGTGCCTTCGAAATCAATGCCCGGGGAGAAATGCAGATTGCCATTCTGGTCGAGCAGATGCGCCGGGAAGGCTATGAAGTCATGGTGTCGCGGCCGGAAGTGATTTTTCACCGCGACGACAACGGCGAGATGCTCGAGCCGCTGGAAAATGTCTATCTGGACATCCCAAACGAAAATTTGGGCGACGTGATGCAATCGATCGCCGGTCGTAAGGGCGAAGTGATCAACATGCACCACCATGCGACACGGGTGGCATTGGAAGCGATTGTTCCGACGCGCGGTTTGATTGGCTTTGAAACCGAGCTTGTGAACGTTACCCGGGGCGAGGGCGTGATGAGTCACTTGTTTCGTGAATACGCTCCCTTCAAAGGTGATATTGAGGGGCGTAATCGCGGCGTCATGGTCTCCATGGAGCCGGGCATCAGCACCGCCTATGCTCTGAATAATATCCAGGAGCGCGGCCGGCTGTTTATTGGCCCCCAGGAGGACGTTTATTCCGGCATGATCGTCGGCGAGAACGCGCGGCCAGAAGATCTGCCGGTGAATCCCTGTAAGGCCAAACACCTGACGAACATGCGGAGCCAGGGCGACGGCAAAGGCATTCAGCTGGAGGCGCCCCTTCGTTTCAGTTTGGAGCGGGCAATCGAATATATCGGCTCGGACGAGTTTGTTGAAGCAACCCCGAAGTCGTTGCGGCTGCGGAAGCGCATTTTGGACGCGACTGCGCGAAAGCGGTCCGGGCCCGCCGCCGCGTAGCCGACCTCGCAAACGCGCCCGGAATTCCCTGCGGCAGCAGCTGTGGCCGACTCCAAACTACAGCAGTTGACAATCTTTTACCGGTGCGGTTCCATTGGCAGTAGTCTGCCTCCTCGATAACACTCTTTTCGAGGCTCTCCGGTTCCCGATTCCTTGGCGAACAAGGTCTGTCCGGCAGGTCCAATCAATAGAGGTATTCCCCATTCATGGCGGGACATAGCAAATGGTCGAAGGTTAAACGCTTCAAAGGCGCAATCGACGTCAAACGCGGCAAGATCTTCAGCAAATTCTCCAAGGAAATCACGATCGCCGCAAAGATCGGTGGAGGCGATCCTAACGGGAATCCACGTCTGCGAAGCGCGATTTTAGCGGCGCGATCTCAGAGTATGCCCAATGACAATATTGAGCGCGCCATTAAACGCGGAACAGGCGAGGGGAACGACGTTACCCATTTCGATGAGATTGTTTATGAGGGGTACGCGCCGGGCGGGGTGGCGGTGATCGTAGAAGCCGCTACCGATAATAAGAACCGGACCGCAGCCGAGATTCGTAGCATTTTCACGAAAAACAGCGGAAATCTCGCCACCTCGGGCAGCGTGTCCTACATGTTTCACAAGAAGGGCCAAATCACCGTTCCGCGCACCAGCATTGATGAAGACCGCATATTTGAGCTGGCCTTGAACGCGGGAGCCGAGGAGTTGACAACCGATGAGGATGAGTATGTTATTACGACTTCCCACGATCAGCTATACGCGGTAGCTGAAGCGCTCAAACAAGCGGGCGTCACCACCGATGGGCAAAAGTTTACGTTCATTCCCGATACGACTGTTCCGGTCGCCGACGAGACCGTGGCGCGGCAAATATTGCGCCTTTGCGACGCTCTCGAGGACGACGATGACGTGCAGAACGTCTACTCAAATTTAGATATACCCGACGAATTGCTGGCCAAATTGCCGGCCTAAGACCTTTTAACTGCTGCTGAACCCTTCCGGTCATGGTTCGACGGCGCGTACATTTTCTATGGAGCCAGAAAACGAGAACCAACCTCCACCGGTTGACACAGGGTCAGCCACAGCCTCGCCCGATCAAAGACGGCAACGTCCGCGGCGTCGCTATGGCCGGCGTCGGTTTTACGATCGGGGGAATCGCAACGATAACAACAACAGCAACAATCTCGATTCTTCTGGCCAGGAGAATTCCAACCACGGCGAAGGCAACGCTGCCTCCACAGATGTAGAAACCATGGAAGGCAGGACCACGACCGATACAGAAAACGCCGAACAGGTACAGACGGAGCCTGAATTCGGCGAGGGCATCATCGAGATCTCCGGAAAGGGCTTTGGCTTCCTCCGTGATCCGAAACGGAATTTTGTTCAGACGCCGCAGGACATCTTTGTAACGCCGGAGCTGGTCCGGCGCTTTGGATTGCGGGATGGCATGTGGATTTACGGCGAGACACGACGAGGGAATCGCGGACCTCAATTGATCAAGCTCCTGACGATTAATGCAGTTGAGCCCGGCAAATATCAGGGCCTGCGGCCATTTGAAGAATTAACGACAATCAATCCGAACAAGCGGATCAAGCTCGAGACGGTCCCGGACCGTTACACCACGCGCATCATGGATCTCATGACGCCGCTCGGCATGGGACAGCGCGGCTTGATTGTAGCCCCTCCGCGTACTGGGAAAACGACCTTGCTCCACCACATCGCTGACGCGGTGGTGAAGAATCATCCAGAGATGAAGCTGATCATCCTTCTGGTGGATGAACGGCCGGAAGAAGTTACCGATTTCAAACGTTCCCATCCGAAGGCTGAAATTATCGCGAGTTCGAACGACAGCGATATCAAGAGCCACACCCGCCTTGCCCAACTGGCGATCGAGCGCGCCAAGCGGCTGGTTGAGGCTGGCGAACATGTTTTCATCCTGCTGGATTCCATCACTCGAACTGCGCGAGCGTTTAACAACGCACTGTCCGGCGGCGGTCGGACCATGAGCGGCGGCATCGATGCCCGCGCGATGGAGATTCCTCGTAAGATTTTTGCAGCGGCGCGAAATACCGAAGAAGCCGGCTCGTTAACCATTGTTGCTACCGCGTTAATTGAAACCGGAAGCAGGATGGACGAACTGATTTTCCAGGAATTTAAAGGCACCGGAAATATGGAGATGGTGCTCGATCGCAAGATCAGCGATCAGCGTATCTATCCAGCGATCGATATTTTCCTCTCCGGCACGCGGCGCGAAGAGTTGCTGCTACAGGCTTGGGAGCTCGAAAAGATCAATCTAATCCGGCGCGGATTAGCCGGGCATAAACCGGAAGAAGCCATTCAGCGGCTGTTGATGTTCGTGAAGAAGTTCCCTACGAACACACAGATGCTGAAGGAAATTCCGGGCTAACTCCGTAACTGAAGGCCAGCGGAGGACGAGCTTGTCTCGTCCCATTAACCGGCTGCTATTGCAATATCGCCGGACCCGGGCACGGATATTTGCGGCGGGAAGATGCCGAAATCGTAGGGCGTCTCTGTCAGACGCCATCTTTAATTCGCCGTCTGACACAGACGGCCTACAATCGAAACACCAGCATGCGCCCACGACGTTTACTCCGCAAACTTAAGGGTAAAGGCGGTGGTCGCGGCCAGGGGAAGCACCGTGGCGGATTCCAGGAGTTCAGCACTTCTGCCATTCACGAGGCCGTTAGCGGCGCCGTCGCAGAGGCGCTGCCAAACGGAGTTACGGGCCGATATCTCGACATCGGCAGTGGGAAAGGGGAGTTGCTGAGTCTATTCGCGGAGCGATTCCCGGGATTACAGGCTTTTGCCTGCGACTGCACTGATCACCTCATGAAACGTACCGGTCAGAAAGTGGAAGTTGCCGATCTCAATCGAGAACCACTTCCGTTCGACCGTGACATGTTCGATGTCATCACCTGCAGCGAGACGGTCGAACATCTGGAGAATTACTGGCACCTGCTGCGAGAAGTTTTTCGAGTTCTTCGGCCTGGAGCAATCGCGGTGTTCTCCACGCCGAACATTCTGAATCTGCGTTCTCGGTTCCGGTACTTTTCGACGGGTTTTTACAATCTCTTCGGTCCTGTGGTTCCGGACGAAAAAGATGTGTTTTCTCCTCGAGGGCACATTACGCCGGTGAGTTGGTTCTATCTGGCCAACGCCCTGGTCAGCGTCGGTTTTGAAGACGTCACCATGCGGGTGGACAAGTATCAGCGCCGATCGTTTGTGCCCTTCGCGCTGCTCAGCGCTCCGATACGACTAACGAATCGCATCGCGTTGCGACGAGAAACGAAAAAATATCTCACCATCACTGACAAAAATGCGAGTGCCGTCCAAGCAATCAATTCGACGGATCTACTCCTCGGGCGCACATTAATCGTGAGGGTCAGAAAGCCGGCATGAAAGCTCAGGAAGTAGAGTGGGAGGTGCTTCCTCCGGAACAGGAAGCGAAGAAGTCGCAGCTCGAACCGTTATTTAAGTGGCTGGCGACGGTGATGGACGAATTTATTCGGGTGCCGGGCACCAGGTTGCGATTCGGTCTCGACCCGTTGATCGGTTTGATTCCGGGACTGGGCGATACCGCGTCTGCACTGGCCTCGGCCATGACTCTCATTTACGCGGCGCGATGCGGGCTTCCAAAGATTCTCCTGGCCCGAATGTCACTGAACATTCTGATCAACGAAGTGATTGGGATTGTCCCTGGAATCGGCGATGCCTTTTCCTTCTGGTTCAAATCAAACAGCCGCAATTATGAGCTCCTGCAGCGCCATTGGGGTGCGCCGCGTCAGCCGCGAACTAGTGATTGGATTTTCGTGGCCGCAGTGCTGGTCATTCTCGCGCTGGTGGTTCTGGCCGGGCTTGTTGTCAGCATTTTTGCTCTGCGAGAGGTGGCGAAGTTTTTTGCGCATCCGTGATTGATTCCACCGGGAACCTGCGCTGGTAGATCTCGTGAATCCTGCTGCGCGCCGCCTCATAGGCCGCTTTGAATTCATCCAGAGATTTGAAGCCCATCCGGCGCGAAAGCTTCGTTTGGTCGGCGGGATCAGTCGGCAAGGTTGAGACGCTTACGTTTTCGTAACGTCGCAAAGTGGACTCAGATCGGCGCAGAATATAATAACTCGATCTTAATGTTTTCGCTTCAATTGAGGTGAACTCACCGCGCTTGGTCAGAGCATCAACTGCTTTGGACCAGTTAGGCTCCCACAGATTCGATCGCATCTGCAGGCCTTGAACTAGAAATTCCGCCTCAATGATGCCGCCCGTTCCAGTTTTCACATTCGCGAACTCAGATCCGGTGCTCCGTTCGCGGCGGATTCGGTGCAGCATCTCGTCTATCTGACCGAAAAGGTTTGATTGCTCCCCGGCGTGCCGCCACACGCCTCTCGCGATCTCCATGAATTCGTTTTGGGACGGGCCCATGATTGGACGTGCCCGGGTTAGCGATTGCACCTCCCACAGTTGGGCGCGCATGGTGTAGTAGAGCGAGTATGCCTCGAGGCTGCTTACCAGAAGCCCCTTCTCGCCTTCCGGGCGGAGCCGGGCGTCGACTCGCGGCAGATTACCTTCAGCGCTCGGTTGCGCCACCAGCGAGAGCAATTTTTGCGCGGCCGGGACGTCGCTGCCGATGAACAAAACGTCAAGATCGGCCCCGTAGCCGATTTCCGCTCCGCCGAATTTTCCCATGGCGATAATCGTGAGATCCTGCGCGCCGAGAACCTCCGTCATATGAACCAGACAGGCTTCAGCCAGCGCCGACTGTTCCCGACACAAACCCGGCAGATCCGTTAGACCAACGACATCGCGTAACAACGTTCGCAGAAGCTGCGCCTGTCGATAGCTGCGCACGTAATCGAACGCTTCATCTTTTTTGGTGACATTTCGCAAGCGCCGGAGATGACCGACGACATCGATCTCGCCGTCTAGTTTGGCATCGCGCGTGATGTCTTCGAGCAATTGCGGGTGGCGGACCAGCAGGTCGGCCGCAAAACGGCTGCTATCGAAAGTGTTAACGAGTAGTTCGAGGAGCTTCGGGTTAGTCACCAGCAGCTCGAAAAGCATGTTCCGCAGGCCGTACGCCTCCACGAACCGCACCAACTGGGTCAGCGTCGCGTCAGGATCGGCAGCGCGGCTCAGCTGTTTCAACAACAACGGTCGCAGTTTCCGAAAGACCTGCCGCGTCCTGGGCGACACATGCGCGCTCCGGCTCCCCTGGGCCAATCGTTCGATGCTTTTACCCGCATGCTCTAAATTGCTGAAACAACTTAAGTCCAACGAATCGCCCGCTTTGCCGGAAGGCGCATCCGCGATAACACGTCGGAAGATGGAACGAACCCGTTGCATTTGCTGCTGGAGCTCCTTCCGGAATTTCGCATCTGACTCAAAACCGAGACTCTTCGCCAGCCGCTGGAGTGGCTCGGGTTCCAGCGGGACGGTGTGCGTTTGCTGTTCTGCCTCGATCTGAAGACGGTGCTCCGTTCGGCGAAGGAACCGATAGGCGCGATCCAGTTCCAGCACGTCCTTCTTCGGCAACAACTCCAGCTGTGCAATTGCCTGTAAAGCTCGCAATGTGCTCGCCTCCTGGAGAAACGCCTGCCGCGCGCCGTGGATGAACTGAAGCGTCTGCACCACAAATTCAATCTCGCGGATTCCGCCACGCCCAAGTTTTACATCGCGGTCCAGTGCCTCGTGGCCGACGACGTCGCGTTCGATCCGCCGTTTGATGTTTGAAATTTCATCCAGGAGATCGGGGGTTGGGCTTCGCGGGTAAATGAACGGCTGATTTTGTCGCAGGAATTCATATGCGAGCTCCTGGTCGCCGGCCACGCCCCGGGCCTTTATTAAGGCCAACCTCTCCCAAGTCTCTCCGAAGCCGTAATAATAATGAGCCATGCTGTCCAATGATCTCGCCAGCGGCCCGGCCGAACCCTCCGGGCGCAGTCTTAGGTCGATCCGGAACAACGCCCCCTCTGGATGTGACGATGAGAATGTTTCGACGATCTTGGCCGAAAGCCGGTTGAAAAACTCGTGGTGCGACAGACGCGGCGTGACCTGCCCTTCTTCGCCATAAAAGAAAATCACGTCAATGTCCGAACTATGATTCAGCTCGCCGCCACCGAGTTTTCCAAGGCCGAGAACCGCGAATTCAGTGTCAGGCGAACCGAGCCGGGTCCGCAGCTCGTTATTCCAATGGAACAACACGTGTCGGATGCAAATCCCGGCGATCTGCGAGAGCTCGGCGGTGGTTTCTTCAAGAGGCGCAACATTCGCGATTTCCCTCAGCGCGATCCGAGTCATCTCGCGTCCTTTCCACTGCCGCAACAGCCGGAAATTGTCTGTCGCTACGCCCTCGCCGGCAAAGGCCCGCAACTCGTTAAGCATGTAGGCGGCACTTCGCCGCGACAGGCTCACCTCAGGTTGTGCAAGCCACAGCAGCGTGTCCGCATTGCGGGAAAGCCGGCTGGCGCAGATGCCGGACACGGCCAGCAAGTGCAGGAGCGGTGCGGCGCCGAGAGGAAACTCCTCGATCAAGGTTCTCAGCGGTGAGCCGTCTGCCGGCCAGCTCGCGGCGATCTGGCGCAAAGCGGTTTCAACCTGATTTGGGTACAATGAACCCGCTGCCGCTTCACTGATCCACTTGTCGTTCTCTGCCATCAGCTCGGACGTTCGGTTGGAATATACCTAACGCCAAATCTCCTTGGATCGCGGTGTAGCGGTGGTTGTGCCAACCACCGAACCAGAAAACAGGCGGTTGGCACAACCGCCTCTACAACTCCTCACCGAGCGCGCCTTAACTAACGCTCGTCTTCTCCAGAATTTTCTCCCGCGCTTTCACCAGATTGCGTTTCTCCTTGCGCGTCAGACTAACGAGTCCAGTCCGCGCGATCTTTTCCAGCAAAGGGTCGATTTCGTCAGTCATGAGCTGTTCCGGCGTCATGTGATCGAACCGATTTGCCTCGGCGCGGCGTTGATGCAGAAACCTCTGCACCATTGAGGGATGACCGAATCCCAGCAAATGGGCATAAATCCAACCGGCCAGAGCACCGCCAAGATACACGCTGTGGCTGACCGTCTGTTCGCGATCGAAGCACAGCAGTATGCCGGCCAGCGCGAATGTGATGTAGCCAAGGTATTTGGCCTTCAGTCGAATCGGCACCACGAAGAACATCAATGCCGTGAGTTCAAGCTCCGGTAGAATTGCGGCGTAGGCCACCACCACCGCAGCTACCCCGCCTGATGCGGCATACGCGACCGAAGTTGTCGGCATCAAAAATAAATGACCAAGCTCGCCGGCAATGCTGCCGCCGAGGTAAAGGTAGAGGAATTGGCGCTGCCCGAGGATCGATTCGATGTCGCGACCAAGCAGGTATAGGATCAGCATGTTGCCGAGCAGATGCCACGGGCTGGTGTGCAAAAACATGGCGGTAACGAATTGCCATGCGTAGGCGTCGCGAATGCCCGCGTCACTGAGCGCCAGATAAGACCAGACGAATCCGGGACGGGACGCATCGATCACCACCTGCGCCGAGAAAACGATGAGATTGATGCCGATGAGGGCCAGCAGGGCTACGCGCTGGCGCTGCGTCCATCGCCGCGTGTAGGACGAAGATTTTCGGCCGGACAGGCGCATTGTGTTGAGGATACCGCAAACGGCTTTCCGTTGTCATTTTAATTCGCCGTTCAGCGCACGTCTGATCGCATGGAAGACATATCTCGTCCTCAGCCGCGGGACCCGGCATACAACGGGCTTGCCTGCGGATGCTGCTAGCGACTCCTGCCGACGGCCGGCGCCAATACCCGCAGTCGGTGGTGCCGCAGCTCGAATTCCACCGGACAATTCCCGACCAACTCACCATCCAACTCCACCGGCACCTCTTCATCGCTGCTGATTCGCAACCGCTCCGTCTGGAAATATTCCACCTGCGGCAGGCGGATGTCCGAGCTGAAAAACACGTCCTGCAGATATCTGATGATTTCTAAGTAACCAACCTGTTTGAATGCGACG
>JBJMXE010000021.1:0-12654 GCA_045809745.1 Chthoniobacterales bacterium
AACAGCGGTTGGAGATCAGCTTCCCTAACGAGACCATCGCAAAGCAACTGAGCCGATTCGTTGGCATGGCTGGCGTTTCGGAGCCACACATCGTTCTGCAACAGGCCCAGCCATTGCCCGGCCGGGAACCGCATCTTGGAGCCAAGTTGTCCGCCCTGCTTCAGTCGGTAGTCAAAATCCCGCGCCAGTTCCGGTTTGAAGAACACAACCAGCTCGCCCGAGCCGATGCCGTTCTTGGTACCCCCAAAACAGAGCACGTTTACGCCTGCCTTCCAGGTCAGGTCTGACGGTCGGCACTTGGAATGAGCGATTGCGTTCGCGAACCTCGCCCCATCCATGTGGGTCAAGAGATCGTTTTGCCGCGCGAATTCAGCCACTGCGGAAACCTCCGACGGCGAGTAGACCGTGCCCAACTCCGTTCCCTGGGTGAGACTGATTACGCGCGGTTTGTGTGAATGGACTCCGTGTTGTTCAGCCAGAACAGCTGCCGCGCCCGGCAATGAAATCTTGCCGGCATCGCCGTCCACTGGAAGCAACTTCGAACCGCCGCTGAAAAACTCCGGCGCTCCGCATTCATCAGTCTGGATGTGAGCGAGCCTGTGACAAATGACGCTGTGGAACGGCTGGCAGAGCTGGGCGAGTGCGAGCGCGTTCGCGGCCGTGCCATTGAAAACCAGATAAACGTCACAATCGCACTCGAAGATTTCACGAACACGATTACAAACCTGCGCCGTCAATTCGTCCTCGCCGTAGGCAGATTGGGCGCCGGTATTTGCCTCTGCGAGCGCGGCCATCGACTCCGGGCAAATGCCGGCGGTGTTATCGCTGGCGAATTCGTCACGCCGACGAAGCTGCGTCATCCTCCCTGCTAACCGAGTTCTTCCCGGCGAGCAACCGGCAACGACCAAACGTAAAAGACGTGCCTGACGGACGTCAGCGAAAGCTCACGCCCGCCAGGCATCACCTCTACTTGCTCCCAAATTCTAAGTGCAGCCGCGCAGCAAAAAGATCAGCAACAGCACGGGGATCGGTATTCCGAGCAGCCACAAAAAGATGTATCCCATCGCGCCGCTTTCCGAGTTTGATGTCTTCATGGTGTTTCAGCTTCACTGTTAGTTCGAAACACAACCCGCGACTGACCGTGTATGACGCCAACGCGAGGCTGCGCTGCCCTCATGACATGCTGCGGGTGAAGACGTTGCGGCCGAAAATTTTTTCGTGTTTCCCATTTTCCGGCGTGCCGATTAGTTGAACAACACCGGCGCAGCTGGTGATCCATACCGCGTTTGAAGTTTCTGCCATTCAGCCGCCGGTCGAACGGCGAAATCAAGATTGGTCGAACGATTCCGCTTTTGCCTAACCCACGCCGGCAGATTAGGTTTGGCGCCCCACACCATGACTCCGCTCCAGAACGAAATTGAGGCGCGCGGCGAACGGATATTCGAGCTGGTGGACGAACATCCCGAGTCTCTGTTCAGCAAGACCGGATTTTACCAACGGATCATGGCGCTTTCGATGCGGGACGAGCATTTCAAAGTCCAGATGTTCCGCTTCGTCGATGTGCTGGCATCGCTCAACCGCGGAGGCGAAATCGTCCGGCACCTGGACGAATACTTCCAGGACATGCGGAATGGGTTCGCGCCGGCAATCCGGACCGGGGTTCAGCTGGCAAAATTTGCACCGTGGATCAGCGGTCATTTCCTGCGTTGGAATGTGTCCGGGATGGCACGGCAATTTATCGCTGGGAAGAATCCGCGCGACGTGATGAAGACGTTACGAAAACGTTATCGCAACAAAATCGGTTTCACGGTCGACCTGTTAGGCGAAGCGGTGGTGAGCGAAAAAGAAGCAACGGAATACGCCGCCCGCTGCTTCGAATTACTGGAGGAACTCTCCCGCGAGACTCAGGGCTGGGTCGATCCGGTGGGAAGAAATTCCGAATTGTTCCCGATCGTGAACATGTCGGTGAAAATATCCGCGCTGTACTCGCAGATGAACCCGGCGGATCCGGAGGATGCCATCGCTCATTTGGCGCCGAAGCTCCGGCCGATCTTACGCCGCGCCCGCCAGCTCGGCGCGTTCGTCAACTTCGACATGGAAAGCTACGCGCATAAGAATACGACGCTTCAGCTTTTTAAAACGCTGTTCACCGAGCCTGAGTTCATCGACTGGCCGCATGCCGGAATCGTGGTGCAGGCTTACCTCCAGGATTCAGAGAAAGATTTGCGCGATTTGATCAGCTGGGGGCGTTCGCGCGGGACTCGGTTCACCGTCCGGCTGGTGAAGGGCGCCTACTGGGACTACGAGCGGATCAAGGCCAATCAGAACGGCTGGCCAGTACCAGTGTATCTGCAGAAACCGGAGAGCGATGCAAATTTCGAGAGGCTTTCGCGGGTGATGCTGGAAAACGAAGCCATCGTTACGGCCGCTTTCGGGTCTCACAACGTCCGCAGTATTGCCCACGCGCAGGCGGTTGCCGATGAGTTTGGAATCCATCCCAGCCGCTTTGAATTCCAGCTCCTCTACGGCATGGCTGGCCCGATCAAACGAGCCCTCGTCGATATGGGATACCGTGTCCGGGAATATTCCCCGGTAGGCGAATTACTGCCAGGCATGTCCTACCTCGTTAGGCGGTTGCTCGAGAATACGTCTAACGAAGGCTTTTTGCGGGCAAAGTTCTCCGACAATGTGTCTGCATCGGAGCTACTGCGCGATCCCCGCGATTTCGCCAAACAAAGTGGCAACGGCTCCGTCGCTCCCGACGGCGCAGTCGAGCATCATTCACGGATTCAGGTTGCTTCGCGCGAAACTGCTCCGGGCGACACCTACCAGAATGCTCCGCTGGCGAACTTCGTGTACCGCGAGACGCAGGAGAAGATGCGGGCGGCAATCGAAGACATGCGGTCGCGGTTAGGCAGGGAGTATCCGGTGGTGATCAACGGAGATCGGATACGAACGGGCAAGACGATCGCCTCGATCAACCCGAGCAATCCGAAACAAGCTGTCGGCGCTGTGGTCGAGGCTGGGATTCCCGAGGCTGAAAAAGCCGTTCAAGCGGCGCGCCGCGCTTTTGTGGACTGGAGCCGACGCTCAATAGAGGATCGGGCACAACTGCTGGAGAGAGTTGGCCGCATTCTGGATCGTCGCCGTTTTGAACTGTCAGCTCTGGAGGTCTTCGAAGTCGGTAAACCGTGGGCCGAAGCCGATGGCGATGTTCGCGAAGCGATCGATTTCTGTCTGTTTTATGCGCAGCAAATAAGGCTCAAGGGGCGGCCGCGCCTGACTCAGCACGTTCTTGGCGAGGAAAGTTACCAGCATTACTGGCCTCGTGGCGTCGCCCTGATTATCGCTCCGTGGAATTTCCCGATGGCTATCCTTTGCGGCATGGTGTCCGCCGCAGTTGTCACCGGCAACACGGTCATCATGAAACCAGCTGAGCAATCAGCCGTCTGCGGCGCCATGTTGATGGACATCTTCGAAGAAGCCGGAGCGCCTCGCGGCGTGGTAAACTATATGCCGGGCAAAGGATCGGTGATTGGTCAGCATCTGGTCGACCACAAAGACGTCGAGATGATTGCATTCACCGGGTCGCGCGAAGTCGGTCTGCGAATCTGGGAAAGCGCCGGCAAGACTCGTCCGGGCCAGCGCGAACTGAAGCGAGTGGTTTGCGAGATGGGCGGCAAGAACGCCGTAATCATCGATTCCGATGCTGATCTGGACGAAGCGATCGTCGACTCCATTTATTCCGCGTTCGGATATCAGGGGCAGAAATGTTCCGCGTTATCGCGCTTAATCGTACTCGATGAAAACTACGACCGGGTGATCGACCGCCTCCTTTCTGCGGCGGCGAGCTTGCGGATGGGCAATCCCGAGGAAGCGGGGATCACTGTTGGTCCAGTCATCGATCAAGCGGCTCATCGCCGCATTCTTGAGTACATCGAAATCGGTAAAGGCGAAGCGACCCTGGCTTATCAAAAGGGTGATGTGCCGGACACCGGCTATTTCATACCGCCGACAATTTTCACCCGGGTACCACCTGACGCGCGAATCGCTCGCGAGGAAATCTTCGGGCCGGTCCTGAGCGTGATCAAGGTCCGCGATCTCGATGAAGCCTTCGAGGTAGCCAACAGCACCGACTACGCCCTAACCGCTGGATTTTTCTCCCGTAGCCCGGCCAACATCGAGCGAGCCAAAGCGGAATTGATTGCAGGCAACGTCTACATCAATCGGTCGTGCACCGGCGCCGTCGTCGGTCGCCATCCGTTCGGAGGATTCAAGATGAGTGGTGGTGGAACCAAAGCGGGAGGCGAAGACTACCTGCTGAACTTCGTCGTTCCCCGCGTGGTCACAGAGAACATCATGCGTCACGGTTTCGCCCCGGAACAGACGGCGCGTTATCGCGACGAATTTCTTCTGGACGATTAGTCCAGCGGCGCCCGCCCCTTCGCCAGTGGCAGCGGGGCGCCACCCTACCGGGCCATCCAGGCGATGATTTGATTCTTGGCGTAGGAAAGGACGGTGCCATGGTCAGCGCCGTCGATCGGAAAGTAATCCACCCGAGGGAACCCCTGCTTCAGCTCAGCGCCCATTCCCACCGGAATGGTGTCATCATCAGTTCCATGAAAAATTGCGACCTGAACGTCGCTATTTCGCTCGAACACGGTCCGCAAATTCTTTCGGTTATCATAGTTCTCGATCAGAAGATGAGAGAGCCAGCGACCGACAACGTAAGCTGCTTCTTCACGCAAACTGGTAAACGGCGAAATCAACACCGCTCGGCGGACCGAATGCCGGGCGGCAAAATCGAGAGCTGCCGCTGCGCCTAACGAATGGCCGATTACAGCCAATTCCATCTGATCTTTGGTAATGTTCAGCTGTGACATCAATGCCTTCAGCGCCCCGTTAGTCGTTGCTCGAGTGCTATCAATGGTGGCATAGCCGGCGTTGCGGCCATACCCGGGATAATCGATTAATAAAAAGCCATCCCCGTTAGGCGGGTAACGGTCCAGCAGCCCGGTCCAGTCCAGCGCCAGCGAGCCATTACCGCAGAACGCCAGCCAAAGGCGCTTCGGGATGCGATCCCGTCCCGGGAGATAAAAGGCGGTTTGTCGTCCAATGGGCAGGACGTAATCGATCTCGACGCAGGTCTTCGGCAACACCCGCGCATAGGCCGCCGGATAGGGCCGTGGGTGGTAAATCATTGAGTGCTGACTGAAGTAGATCCACGCCACCACAGCCAGGAGAGCACAGGCTGCAATTGCCAGCACGGTGGCCAGCACCCGAAGCCATACCCGCCACCGCCGTGGTTCGGCGTCTGAACGCAAATCGGACTTAGACACAGTGACCCTGCGCTCGAAACAGTATACCCGCCCGGGTCAACCGGCTAACCAATCCGGATCGCTAAACCAACGGACGGCCTCGCAGCAGCAGCTTCACTACGGTGACCACCATGTAAATCACCGGCCAAGCGGAAGCGAGCACAACAAAACCAAACACGACCATCTCCCAGGCACGTTCCCGCGCCGATTCCAAAAGCAGGTCGCGGCTAAGCCGATGAAAAGTGCGGAGATGCGATCGATCGTCGCCGTCGTTGGACGAATAATTCGCGCCCCAGTCTCGCAAACCTGCGTGAAAGCAGTGGTCGGTTAACGGCGAACGCCTCTTGTTTGAGGAGAACGGGGGCTCCGGTTTCATTGTGTCCGATCCTTAGCTTGGATCGTTCCAATAAACTATCACATTGCGCGAAACTGCAACCGAATCCCGACGCCGGATGACGTCGGATAAATCAGTTCGATCGATGTGATGAAGAGTCAGCGCCAACCACCAGGCACGTAAACCCAACCACCGCTTTCCCTTGTCCAATGACCTTGAACATAAACGGCAGTGACCCGCGGCCGCGCGATCCAGCTGCCCGGGACCCAAACATAATCGGATCCGCTCCAGCGCCAGTAACCCTGCGTCCAAACGTAATTCGGTCCGGGTGCGACGGTTTGGGTTTCCACCCTGACCGCAGGAGGAGGCCTGGTGACAACAACATCCCGCCGTGCCACCCCCCCAGCTCCAGTCGTGACAACCTCACGGCGCACTTCGGTGGTTGTGGTGGTGGTTACCGGGGCCGGTTGTTCCACAACGCAGCTGGTGAATAGGAACGCAACCGGGATAGTCGCGCAAATGTTTGGTTTCATAAGGTTTGCCTCCGTTACTGATTCGCGGCCGAAATAACCTTCGGTTCTATGGCGTGCGAATCAGACATCGTGCGCAGCCGTTGCCCGACCCAATAGCGGAATCAAAATTCTCGACGATGCTGCACGATGCTGTTCGTCGTCGCCACTCCGATCGGCAATCTCGGTGACATGACGTTTCGAGCGGTCGAGGTGCTGCGCGCGGCGGACGTAATCGCCGCCGAAGACACGCGCCATTCCGGAATCCTGCTAAACCATTACAGCATCCGGAAACCTTTGGTCAGCTATCACGAACACAACGAAGCCAGGCGTACAGCCGAGCTGGTGGAGCGACTGGAAAACGGTGAAACAGTCGCGCTGATCACCGATGCCGGCATGCCCGGCCTTTCTGATCCGGGTTTTCGCATCATCGCGGAATGCATCAAGCGAAATCTCGAATTTACGATTGTGCCAGGACCGTCTGCGATTCTAACGGCTTTGGTCGGCTCGGGGTTTCCGATGAATCGATTTAGTTTCCGTGGATTTTTGCCCGTTAAAAGTGGAGGGCGAGAACGCGAGTTGCGCGCTGCGGCGGAAGCGCGCGAAACCGTGATTTTTTTCGAGTCTCCTTACCGGCTCACCAAAACGCTCGCGGCCTGCCGCGATATCATGCCTGAGCGCCCAATCTGCGTCGCTCGGGAATTGACGAAGAAGTTTGAAGAATTCCGGCGCGCTTCCGCCGCCGAATTACTGGAGCACTACGAAGCCCGCCCTCCAAAGGGAGAAATCGTGCTCGTGATCTGCGGCGTCGACAAATAGCCGGTCAACCGCCGCAAATCCGGCTTCACGCGGCCATAACCGGCCGCAGGTTTTCCCTTGTCAAACCGTCACTTCTATGGAAGTTTGCGCGGCTTTTCCCCAGAAAACGCACCCGCTTGCTTTATGGCTTACGCAATCATCAGAACCGGTGGACGGCAGTATCGAGTCGCTGAAGGCGAAACGGTGGATGTCGATCTTCTAGACGTCGAGGCTGGTAAAACCGCTACTCTCGGCGACGTGCTGATGTTTGCCGACGGCGACAACATCACCCACGGGAGTCCTATTGATGGCGCGAAGGTGACGGCTGAGGTCGTAGAGCATCGTAAGGACAAGAAGGTCATCGCATTCAAGTACCGGCGCCGTAAGGGGTACCACCGCACGGTCGGTCATCGGCGAAAGCTGACCCGGCTTCGGATCAAATCGATTGCCATGGGGGCCAAGAAGAGCGCCGCGAAGAAGACGGCTGAGTAGCCACGAACCCGTACGAATCAGCAACCTAATCTCCGGAAATGGCTCATAAAAAAGGACAAGGCAGCGTTAAGAACGGCCGCGATAGCGTCAGCAAACGGCTGGGCGTGAAACGATTTGGAAGTGAAGCCGTGGTGGCCGGCAATATCATCATCCGCCAGCGCGGTACTAAATATGTACCCGGCAGAAACGTCGGCCTCGGCCGCGATTACACCATCTTTGCTTTGGTGGACGGGAATGTGCGATTTGACCGATCCGGCCGCCGCGTTAACGTCGATCCGCTTCCAGCCGAGAAGTAACTGCTGCAGCTGGCGGCAGATTTCCTTCATTGTGAAGCTCGCCCTGTTTGCGCTATAACGGGATTTCGGCCATGACCAAATACAGGACGTTTCTGCTTTTCGGAGCACCAGGCAGCGGCAAAGGAACCCAAGGGAAGACGCTCGGCACCATCCCGCGTTTTTATCATTGCCCGTGCGGTGACGTGTTCCGATCCATCGATACTCGCACGGACGTGGGCAAGGCGTTCCTGGACTACTCCGGCAAAGGCCAGCTGGTCCCGGATACGATCACAGTGGAGCTGTGGAAAGAAGCGATCGACGCCGCGGTCGACGCTCACAAATTTAAGCCTGACATCGATATTCTTGTTCTCGACGGCATTCCCCGCAACGCCGCCCAGGCGAAGATCATGGAGGAAATGATCGACGTGGAGAAGGTATTCCACCTTTCCTGTCCCAATCGGGAGACCCTGTTCAGCAGGCTGAAGAAACGGGCCTTAAAGGATAACCGGCTCGACGACGCGAACGAACAGGTGATCCAACGCCGTTTGGAGACATACGAGCGGGAATCGAAGCCGGTGCTCGCTCATTATCCGAAAGACATGATTACTGTGGTTGACGCCACGCAGCCGCCGGCCAAGGTTTTGCTAGATATCCTGGCAAGTGTAAACCACGGCGCCTATGAGTCAGCAGCAGTTTGAAAGTCTAACCGCTTCGAGTCTTTACTGCGATAAGTGTAAAGCCGCCATGCCCGTCCGGGAGCGGCTGCTTCTGATCCTGCCCGAGAAGGAGATCTTCGATTATCTTTGCACCGGCTGCGGGTCTTCGGTTGGCCAGCGCGAAGTAACCGCCGGTGAGAAGTTGATGACTCAGGCAACACGTCGACGTCCGGTGCGCTCGGTGCAACGTTCGCGTCCGTAGCTCACATGCGCATTGTCTTCGTCGGCACCGGCGAAATTGGTGTGCCGACATTACGGACACTGCTGCAATCCACACACGACGTCGCAGCCGTCGTTACCCAGCCTGACAAGCCAGTCGGGCGCGATCAACGGATTGAAGCTCCGCCGATCAAGCGTGCAATAGCGGGCACGGGGATTCCGATTCTCCAGCCGCCCCGGATCAAACACGAGTCAGCGGTCGCTGAAATCGACACCTTTAGCCCCGATGTGATCGTTGTGGTCGCTTATGGGCAAATTCTTCCGGCGACGATTTTAGCGATCCCGAAATACGCGTGTTTGAATCTGCATGCGTCGTTGCTGCCGCGATGGCGAGGCGCTGCTCCGATCCAAGCGGCGATTGCGGCCGGCGATGACCGGACTGGAATGACAGTGATGTACATGGATCAAGGTTTGGATAGCGGCGACGTCCTGGCACAAACGGAAATTCCGATCCTACCGGAGGATACGGGCGGCACGCTCCATGATCGCCTGGCAGGACTTGGTCCGGACGGGTTATCAAGCGCGTTACAACTGATTGAAAAAGGACAGGCGCCCAGGGTGCCTCAGGATGTTACTCAAGTTACCTACGCGCCGAAGCTCAATCGCGAATCGGGACGGATTCAATGGAGTGAACCGGCACGAGTGATCGAGCGCAAAGTTCGCGCGTTCAATCCGTGGCCGGGTGCATTTACGGAATTACACATGCCGCCAGGCGTTCGGCGGAAGCTGAAAATCTTATCCACGCAGGTCGTGGATTTGACGGGCGAGCCTGGCCAGATTCTCAGTGCCGATGACCGATTGATCATTGCCACCGGCAGTGGCGCGATATCGTTGGTTGAAGTGCAGTTGGAAGGGCGCAAACGGATGCCGGCCTCGGAGTTCGTCCGCGGCAATCGTTCAGCCCTGACGGTCGTGCGCTGATCACCCGCAGCTACGGGACGAACCCCTGCTGGTTTGGCTCCGGACGGATGTCATTTTGCTTTCAAAGTCGAAATGCATTCTGTTTCATCTCACTGCCCATGACAACCGAGGCTCCTGCTTACAAACGCATCGTGTTAAAGCTGAGCGGCGAGTCTCTTCAAGAAGTCGGCGCAAGGGAGAACATCTCATTTCGCGTGGTCAGGGAGATAGCTGAGCGGATCAAGGAAGTTCGCGAATTGGGGGTTCAGGTGTCGGTCGTTATCGGCGGAGGGAATATCTGGCGCGGAGTCACCGCTGCTGGCCGCGGAATGGATCGAACCACGGCCGATTACATGGGGATGCTGGCTACGGTAATCAATGGGATGGCGCTGAAGAGCGCTCTGGAACAGCTGGACGTCAGCACGCGGCTTCAGAGCGCCATCGAAATGAAAAATGTGGCGGAACCGTTCATTCTCGGCCGGGCCATCCGACATTTGGAACTAGGCCGCGTTGTGATTTTTGTGGCCGGCACGGGCAATCCCTATTTCTCGACGGACACGACCGCCGCTTTGCGGGCGAGCGAGATCCGCGCGGAGGTCATTCTCAAGGCAACGAAAGTTGATGGCGTTTATGACCGCGATCCGAAAATCGATTCCAACGCTCAGCGTTACGATCGGGTCAGCTTTACGGAGGCGCTCACCAAACGGCTTCAGGTTATGGATGCAACGGCGTTTAGCTTGTGCAGGGAGAACAAGATTCCGATCATCGTGTTCAACATGAACGAACCCAGTAACATTCGGGACGTGGTGCTCGGTCGAAAAGTGGGAACGCTCGTTTGCGGTGAGGCCGAGGCTGCCTAAGGATCTATCGATGAGTTCAGAGGACATATTATTGGAAGCGGAGATGGCGATGGAAAAGAGCGTGGATTACATGGTCCACGAGTTCGCCGCCGTCCGGACCGGCAAAGCATCTCCGGCGCTGGTCGAGAACGTGGACGTGCAGGCCTATGGCTCGTCCATGAAACTGAAGCAGGTAGCGTTGATTACGACTCCTGAGCCTCGACTGCTGGTCGTCCAACCATTCGACGCCGGCACCCTTCACGACATCGAGAAAGCCCTCAAAGAATCCAAAATCGGCATCATGCCGGCGGTGGACGGTAAGATCATTCGATTACCCATCCCGGAATTGTCTGAGGAACGGCGCAAGGATCTGGTCCGATCGTTAGGCAAGATGGCGGAAGAAGCCAGGGTGCGGGTCCGGGCCAATCGGCGCGCAGCAATGGATGACGCGAAGAAGCTGAAGACCAGCGGCACATTGACGGAAGACGGACTGCGCGACCTTGAGGACGAAGTCCAAAAGCTCACCGACCGCTTTGTAAAGTCCATTGACGATCAAGTTCGGCACAAAGAAGCCGAAGTGATGAAGGTCTGAGCCTCTGCCGGTTGGTTAAGCACGGAGGTTCGCCGAATTGCCGTCTCGCAGAGACGGCCTGCAACGGAATGCGGAGGGACGAGCTCGTCTCGTCCCATTATCCGTCCGCCCGAAGAAATGGAACGAGAAGCTCGTCCCTTCGTTGTGTCAGCTTACAGCCTAACGAGATCGACAAGGAACTGGCACCAGAGATATAACATTCCGCGCCAGGAATATTTGACTTCGCCCTCAGACGTTTCCTTTAGCACGCCTTTATCGATGTTGTGGGCGATCTGATCCCGCAAATCACGTTCGATCTCCAATTGGATCCGCTCTTCGTCCATGGGATCGACGGTCGCGACATCGATCGTGTTATCGCGAAGAAACTCCCGGTGGCTTTGGTACAGCTGCCAGAACGATTGGTCCGGCCGCTGGCGATTGATTCGGAACTGAGGCGTCAGTTTCAGGCCGTACGAAAGTGGATAATTCCACGTTGTCCAAATCAGACCGTCTTTGGCCCGTGACGAAATTCGCAGGTAATAAAATGACAGATCGTGCTGCTCATTCAGACAAATGGTTGCCTGCGCCCGATCATCATGCTTGTAAAAAAGTCGGAAGAATTGGCGGTAATCCTCCCAATCCCAGCCGGCATCGCTGATGTGAACGAATCCGGCGTTTTCAATTTCCCTGGTGATGTCGTTAAGCGTCGGAAAAATATCAGTCGATGGCGGACTCTTCGGGCGGAGCTGTTTCTCCTTCGGCAGACGTAATGCTCGGATTCTCGTTAGGATTTCCAGCCAGGGCAGGAACAACCAACTGGCGGCGGCAGCGATTCCCAGGAGCCAGCTGCCGGTAACGAAGTAAACCGCCAGATAAGAAGCCACCAGGATGCCCAGCGCCCCCGCCTTCTGAGAAAACGAACTCTGGAAGCTGCGCAACGCGACGCTTAACACCGCCACGCCGAGCGTTAGGAAGAGGCCAAAAAGCATCAGGGATGGATTTCGTGCTCGCGCAGAAATTCTTCCAGCTGGTCGGTATCGAAGTTAGCCAGCACCTTGTCCCCGGCGACAAACGTGGGAACGTAAGTTTGGTCGGAAAGTTCCTTCATCTCTTCGTAGGCCTGGCGATCTTCGCCGACGTCGATCTCGACAAAGGAATATCCACGCTCGCTAAGATACTCCTTTGCGTCAATGCACCAGGAACACCATTCGCGACTGTAAAGCTTCAATTCCATCGACATTGCGGAAATAAACGAGGCCTATTGTGCCGTCAACAGCGCATCTTTTAGCAGGGACCAAGCCGAAGCGGTTCAATACGACTTTGCCCAGATGGCCTGACCGGCGCTGCCTTCACCGGTAAAGATACAGCGGCCGGTGTCGTCCGCGCCCGGAAAAGGAATCACCCGGATCGTCACCTTCAGATCGTCTTTTATCTGCTCTTCGATCTCGCGCGAACCGTTCCAGTGGGCCAGTGCAAATCCGCCGTGAATCTCAGGTTTCGATGAATTCTTGGCGGTGAAGAATTCGTAGAACTCATCACGCGAGTTGATCACGCGGGTGTTCGCATCGCGAAACTTCAGTGCCCGGTCGTAGAGACTCTTCTGGATTTCGTCGAGGATTTCCGCCGCGCGTTTCGCAAACTCGGCCACTGGCATCGATTCTTTATCCTTGTTCGATCGATCGC
>JBJMXE010000022.1:0-8554 GCA_045809745.1 Chthoniobacterales bacterium
GGAACCTTGTGCGGGGCGTAACCTTCGAACACCACATGTTCGAGCACGAGCTTTTCGTCCCCTACCCCGGCGCCTTTCTTGATGGCGCGTTCGATAACATCGCGCGTAACGCTGGCTTTGCGCGCTTTGTCGACCGCAGCAGCCAACCGGGCGTTGCCGGCCGGGTCGGCCCCGCCCATTTTTGCTGCGACCATGATCTCCTTAACGAGTTTGCCGACGAGCTGACCTTTCTTGAGGCCCGCGACTTCGCGTTTGGCGTGTAACCATTGCCGACCCATAGGTGTTTAAGAAAAGCTGAAAGCTGAAACACTGAAAGCTGAAAAAGAGAAGTCGAGCTGAATGGAGCGAGCCGGGACGAGCGACATGGCCGGTTAAGCCGCGCGGGCAGCGGTGAACGAGCGGGCAGCGAGTGAAGACAATGGAGCGAGCTGGGACGAGCGACATGGCCGGTGGGTGGGGATCGCGACCATGGAGGAGTGTTGCAGCGGTGAGTGAGCGGGCAGCGAGCGAAGACAAAGCTGAAACACTGAATCATGCCGCCGTGCGGCAGTCTATAAGCGGGAGTCATTATTGATGCGCTAGCGCAGGGCGCGTAAAGCTGAAAAAGAGAAGTTGAGGTGTTGAGACGTGGAGGAGAGTTCGGGAAAAGCAGCTCAATGGAGCGAGCCGGGACGAAGCGGGGAAACATCGCCGCCGAATGCCTTTCCTTGCCTACGATCGCTTCCACGTTCCCTTCGTCTTCGTGCCAGCGAGCGCTGCCGAACGTGCGGCGAGGCCTTACAGCCTAACTGGTCATAACGACAAACGAGCATATTGACTTCCCGGTGCCGTTTGGATGAAATGTGGAATCCGAAAAACCTCCAACGGGGCTATTCGTGGGGTTTGCACCGGCCGACTTTCGCTCGCGCCGATCAGCTTGGAGATTCGCGGGCGGGCTGCCACGGCATTCGCGCGCTCTGCTTGGTTCAGACGGTTGCCGCTGAAGCTCCGCACCATTTTCGTTATCGCGGCACTGATGTCGGTAGCAACCAGCCAGGGGCAAATCACAAACCCGGACGCGCCCACGGTCTCTTTCAGCCGTGGAACATTTGCCAATGGCGATCCGGTGTTCCTGGCAGGGTCTCGTTCCAATCCGCCAACTCTGTTTACCTGGCTTGAAACCCCGGTTGTTTCCGGAAAGAAATGGGCGCCTAACGAAGCGATTACCATTCATTTATTCGGTCCGTTGAATTCGCCCCTGGTTGCGCCGAGCGATACTGTTCTGCCGACATTCTTTCCACCCGGACAGCTGGTAGCCGACGGCTCAGGAAATTTTAGCCGGGTCACTACGACCCCTGATCGATTGCCTCCGGGATATTATCAGGTGCACGCGATCGGTTCGAGACTGTTTGCGCAGTTTGATGACGCCTCGACGTTCATCAACATATGTCCGCAGACCGTCCCGCGCAGCGAGGACACGTGGGCGAAATCACGCGGCGGCAGAGACGGCCAAATCGGCGACTTGTCCCCGGAACGGATTGATCCCGAATGGCTGTCAGTCTGGAGCGAGACGCCGGTCTCACTCTACGGTACCATTGCTCAGACGCAGGCCATGGGAATCGAGGCCGGCAATCAAGCTTCATTCATCAGTCACGAAGATACGCCGAACATGCATTACGCGCATGACTGGAACATGGAGGTACTGCCCGATCCGAAATACCTGTGGGTCCTCGGTCCGGCCAACTTTAACGCCGGTTTTGATCATGCGAATTACGCCAGCCTCGAGTGTGAATGGGAGACGCAGAATAACGGTCGCCCATTCACCGGCAGCTACGGGCACGGAAATATTGGCATGCCGCTCTGGGTTACGCCTACCGCCGGCGACAAGATTTTTATCGTTGGGCGCTGGAACATGGATAACGGACATCCCGACACCGGTGATCGCACCGAACTTCACCCGGTGCGCATGCTTGCGGTCACGCGACGCTGGAACACGGTGGTTCCGTTCAGCTCCGCCGGCGGGTGCGTGACCCGCGCTTCACAGACGGATGTTTTCGTCAGCGGTCACGGGGGCGGCGCGAACAAATTTCCCGATCAGCTGAGTGTTGTACTGAATCGGAACGGGTTGGGCGGAGGGGCGATGGAAGATGTTCTCACGCAAGGTGCCCTAACGGCGTATTACCAGTTCGGCCCCGCAAATTCATCGGAAGTTGACCTGATAACCACTCTGCTCGGTGGAGACGACGATTTGATCAAGGAGGTTGCCGGCCCCAGCGCTCTGGGATGGACTGCCGGTCCGGAGCTTCGCCCGGTTAACGACATGGATTACGACTTCGATGTGCCGTTGCCCCCAAGACCCGCCGGCGCGACCCATCCGCTGGTGACGATGATTCAGCACCCCGAGCACACAACCGCGGTCAGGGAAGTGATCACGTATCTTAACGATCCGGATACTGGTCTGCCTACCTACGCTCACTTTCATTTGCCTTATCACGGCGCCGACAACGGAATCTACGCACGGACGTTTAAGTTCTACTGGGACAAACTCAGTCTCCCGGGAAGACATTTCGTAGTGAAGATGAACAACATCTCATTCTTTCTACCCCCGAGAATGAGCGGGAAAGCGTACATGTGGGCCGATGTCTGCGGTCAGTGGGTGTTCCTGACCGACGTGGACCCGGCTGGATTTCTGCGTGCCAAGGACACCCTAACCGGTAACCTCCAGAATCTGCCGGCGTTCGACGTTTATGTCGATCCCACCCAGAACGTGCGCGTCTTCGCCCAGGGCTATGACCAGGAGGAGTTCGACGACCTGTTCGGAGTCGATATCGGCCAGACCGCCTATGAAGCGGCGGTGCATCTCGCGAATGCAACCGCTGCGGCGAAATTGAAAAATCCATTGGATTCGGAAGACGGCGAGAACGAGGACCTCGGCGGCGCAGTTTTTGAACGAGCGCCGATTCCGATCAACATATTGGCCGGCGGCATTCTTGGTCATCACCAGGTGTCGGCCGGATTGTTCTACATGGATTTCACGATCAGTTATGTCCCGGCGCCGCATGCTGATGTGACCGCTACTCCGGTCGACTTCGGCGCGGTGCCCATCGGAGGAAGCCAGGATCGGGTGGTTCAGATTTCAAACGCGGCGACCGGACTTATCACCAGCTCCGGGGTCGATACCCTGTCGGTTAATAACATAAGCGTGTCCGGTGGCGGTTTTTCGCTTGCACCCGGAACGTTTGCTTCCACGACCGTGGATGCGGGGGGCCATCAGGACATCACCGTGCGATTCTCTCCTAACAACGCCAGCCAGGGCGCCGGGACGCTCACTGTTAATACTAACGACCCGTGCCGGCCGACGCGGATGGTTTCGCTTACCGGGACGGTGCTTGCACCTCAGATCACCGGGTCATCATCAATGATTCTGTTCCCCGCTACGGTGATCGGCTGCATGAGCAGCGAGCAGTTCACGATTTCCAATACCGGCACGGTCGACCTGGTGGTGCGCCCGTCGCTGACGGGGGCGGGATACAGCGTGAACCCCTTCTTATCCTCCGGCGATGGAATCCACCTGCTGCCCGGACACAGCACGCAGTTGACCTTCAATTTCGCGCCGACAACAGCGGGTAATGCGCAACCTGGAACGTTAACGCTAACCGACAACGATCCGGTTCATCCGATAACCAGGGTTGATTTGTGCGGCGACGGAGCAGCGCAACCCGGAGTGCGAGTCCTGGTGGTGCACGCGGACGGAACTGCCTACCCGATCGTGGATCAAATCATGATCAAAGGGAAAGGGATTGCGGTTAACCAGAACGTGACCAATGTGGCGCTCGTAGGCGGCGATCTGACAAACTGCGAGCCGCAGTATCATTACCAAACAGTGCTTCCGGTTAACGAGGTCCCCGCGGGGAAGCATCACCGGGCGAGCAGTTACCAATTAAATGTGAAGATCGGGCGGCAGAAACGGACGTTTACGTTTACGGTTCAGGACTGCCAGTTCGAAACGATTGTGGTGACCATATGACGGAGCAAGCGCGGACTACGGGACAACTGGACCACAGGACCGAAGCGTTTGGGCTGTTGAGAAGTTGAGCGGTTGAGATGTGGAGGGGGTGGAAAACTGAAAGCTGAAAGCTGAATCATGCCGCCGTGCGGCAGTCTATAAGCGGGAGTCATTATTGATGCACTAGCGCAGGGCGCGTAAAGCTGAAAGTAGAAGTTGAGGTGTTGAGAGGTTGAGGTGTTGAGGAGGGAACTGAAACTCGCGGCTTGTGGGCGGCAGCAGACTTTGGTAAACCGCTGTACCCATATGAAGGACACGACCATGAAAAGAGTTCTCATCTTAACGACTGCACTGCTGTTTCCGCTCATTGCTGGAGCCGGCGACAAAGTTCCGAGCCCGCCTAACGACGCGACCATTGCTCAGCTCAAAGCGGATATGGCCGCCAATAAGCTCAGCTCCGAACAACTGGTGCAAGACTACCTCGCCCGCATCGCCGCGCTCGATCAGGACCCTGAAGGAGTTAACGCGATCATTGAACTTAACCCGGATGCCCTGGATCTCGCGAAAACCGCGGACAAACTGCGCCGTCAACGTAAAGAGCCGGCAGCGGCATCGCTCAATGGCATTCCGATTCTGCTTAAGGATAATATCGATACGGGCGATAAAATGCAGACCAGCGCCGGATCATTCGCGCTGGTAGGTACACCTGCCCGGCAGGATTCGACGGTTGCGGCAAAGCTGCGCGCAGCTGGGGCGATCATTCTCGGCAAAACGAATCTATCGGAATGGGCGAATTTCCGTTCGTTTGAATCCACCAGCGGCTGGTCTGCCCGCGGCGGTCAAACGAACAATCCTTACGGCCTGGATCGTAACCCGTGTGGATCCAGCGCCGGCTCGGGCGCGGCGGCCTCGGCGAATTTTGCCGCGGCATCGATCGGCACCGAGACGGACGGCAGCATTGTGTGTCCGGGGAACGCGAACGGTGTCGTCGCCATTAAACCGACAGTCGGACTGGTTAGCCGAGCCGGAGTAGTGCCGATCTCGCACACCCAGGACACGATCGGGCCACATGCACGCACGGTGGCCGACGCCGCAGCCGTTCTAAGCGTAATTCAGAGCCGGACATTTGATGGACGCGATCCGGCTACCGGCGACGTACCGCTGGGATGGCAGGGAACAGGCCGGCAGCGGCCGACTGATATTCCCGCCGATTACACTCAGTTTTTGAATGCGGACGGACTCAGAGGTGCGCGGATTGGCGTCACTCGAGCGGGGCTCGCTGGTTTTGACAGCGTAGTCACACCGCAACCGGTCCTCGACGCGTTCGAAGCAGCGGTGGATGCCCTAACGGCGGCGGGCGCGACCGTGATCGATCTCGACGATCAGGGATTCACCTTCCCCTCGCCTGACGGCGAGTTCCTGGTGTTGCTCTACGAGTTCAAAGGGGATATCGCGAAGTATTTCGCCACCCGGGTGGGCGTTCCAGTAGCGGGCGGCGACCTGCAAACGGCTATCGATTTTAACAACGCCCACGCCGACATCGAGATGCCGTTCTTTAATCAGGACATCTTCGAGCTCGCCCAAAGCGTTAGCCTGGATCCGGACGCCATCGATCCCAACTTTGGCATCTCTTATAATCAGGCGCTCATGATCGATCGTGATGTCGGGGTTAACGGAATCGATGCAGCGATCAGCCAGTTCCATTTGGACGCGGTGTTTTCCGCTACCGATAACCCCGCGTGGTCGACCGACCTGATCTATGGCGATCACTTCATTTTTGGCACTTCGGGTCTGGCCGCCGCTCCTGGTTATCCAATTGTTCAGGTGCCGGCCGGAACGGTGTTCGGCGCACCTCTTGGGGTCAGCTTTTTCGGAACGGCATTCAGCGAACCGATGTTGATCAAGTTGGCTTCGGGGTTTGAAGCGGTGACGCAGGTGCGAGCCCACAACCCGCCCACGTTCGCCGACACCGTGCCAGCCGACCACATCCAGGGAACGACGCCGACTAAAATATCTCCGAAGGTAGTCAGGAAGCAGCACAAGATGCCGCCGGCGCCCCGATCGAAGTTTAGGATGCCGCACCACATATAGGCGGCCAAGGGCGAAGCGAAGGGAACGCGGGATCCGCAAATCAGCCGTCATAGGTCAGGTCCGGCAATTAGCGGATCATAGATCGCGCGGCGAGGGACATCCGGGGATTGCAAGAAGCGAGCGCCCAACGCCCTACGTCCAACCTTCGATGGCAGAAGGGGGACGCTGCGCGTTCGTTGGAGGTTAGTCGTTAATCGCGGGAGCACTGCGCGTTGAATGGTTTGACTCCCGTGCAGGCGCGTCCTACATCGGCGATATGCAACACGAGATCATTGGCAGCACTATGCCGCTGCTGGAGGTTCAACTTGCTCCGGAAGAAACTGTGGTCGCGGTTTCAGGTGAGCTTTCGTGGATGACCAGCTCGATCGAGCTGACCACCACAACTCAGCTGGGCGGCGGTGGTGGATTGTTCGGCGCGCTAAAGCGTGTCGCCGGTGGCGGATCACTGTTCATGACCGAGTACCGCGCCCGCGGATCGGCCGGAAAGGTCGCGTTCGCCGCCAAGCTGCCGGGTCATATCGTGCCGGTCGATGTTACCAACGGCAAAATTTACATGATTCATCGACATGGCTTTGTCTGTGCCAGTCACGGGGTCGAACTGAGCGTCGGGTTTCAGCAGTCGTTAGGTGCGGGTATCTTCGGTGGCGACGGATTCCTGCTTCAAAAGCTGGCCGGAAATGGCCAGGCATTCGTTGAGCTCGGTGGTGAGATCGTTACCTACGATCTCGCAGCCGGTGAGACATTGCGGGTGCACCCGGGTCACGTGGGCATGTTCGAAGCGACGGTGAATTTCGGGATTACCCGGATCAGTGGCATACGCAATATGTTGTTCGGCGGTGACGGGATTTTTCTCGCCGCCCTCACCGGTCCAGGGCGGATATGGCTTCAGACCCTGACGATGTCGAATTTCGCACACGCATTGGCGCCGTATTTGCCGGGTCCGGGCACCGAAGCGGCGGAGGTCGGGGCGGGTGCCGTCATTGGATCGGTTATCCGGGGATTGAGCAAGGGATAGGAGAGAAAGCTGAAAGCTGAAACACTGAAAGCTGAAACACTGAAAGCTGACAGCTGAAAAGGGGGAAGAAGTTGAGCGGGTGAGAGGTTGAGGGGTTGAGGGCGATGCGCTAGCGCAGGGCGCGTAAAGCTGCAGCTGAAAAGGCCGGTTAAGCCGCGCACAATCAGGCGCCTCCCACATTCGTGGAGCAAGGAACGGAGGCCTCAGGCTGATTTGTCCTGAGCGACGATCGCCTTTCGCGTATACACGTACGATGCGACAAGCGCCGCTCCGATGCAGATCAAAGCGCTTCCGAGCAGGTGGACGTCAAATGTCGAAAGATGAAGGAATCGGTTACCTCGTCGGCCACCGGCGAAGATCAAGAGCGGCAGACGCTCGAGCAGAAAGCCAGCGCCCGGAATCAGGAATAGGTAAGCTAGAGCTAGAATTTCCCACGGGTTGTTGCGTTCAACTGATTGAATCCGATCATCGGACGGCGGTTCTTCGCCGAAGATTTTTTCGTCGAGGATCACGATTGCAGCCTGGTCGTCAGCTGCCGCGACTTCGTCATCGGGTACGTCACAACTTTTGGCGTAGATCAGCAGTCGTCCGGCGCGTTCGAGCTGTTCGTCGGCCACCATTAACCGGACCGGCATGGCGTTGAAATAACCGAGCGCGTTGACGTGTTCGTCGAATAAGCTGCAAAACACGTTGTAATTTGCCAGCAATGTCCGGTCGAGAGCTGCCTCGGTTGGATTCCAGTACCGCTTCAGGGTGAGCATCGTGGGGGGAACTCCATCCTAACCGGGCGCTGCTAAAGTAGAAGGGACAAGATGTTGAGAGCTGGGAGTTGAGCGGTTGAGGCGTTGAGGAGAGCGAGTGAGTTTCAAAACTGAAAGCTGACAGCTGACAGCTGAAGCGGGCAGCGAGGGAAGAGAAAGGAGAAGTTGGGAGTTGCCCGGTTGAGACGTGGAGGAGAGCGAGCGATACCGTGATCTGTGTGATTGGTCCTAAATGGCCGAGGTCCTTCGACTACGCTCCGCTCCGCTCAGGATGACAAGTGGGAGCTGAGCGGCGGGCGGCCGCGGTCGATCGGCGGTCATAGACCGCCGCTACAGCGTAGCCCGTTTGACTCTTTTCCTGGCCGGTCCCACACCCCCAGGCGCCTCGCACATTCAGGAAGGAGGGCAAACCTCCCTAGGCTCTTATTGAAGAGTGAGGACGGCGGAGAAGCCTTCCGCACCGAGTATGGCTTCGACGTTGCCTTCCTGCTCGTGCCAGACGTAGCGCGACGGCGGCGCAAATGGGGTCGCGGTAATCGGCATGAGTTTTTCGTCGCGTCGACGAAACTCCATGATTTTTCCGGTTCGGACGTCCTGGCAAACCGCGACGTTGCCACTGGGCGAGATCGATGGCGCGCTCGGGCCGATCTGGCAGAGTGGTCGATCCTTGTAAAAGAAGAACGGATAACGAACTAGCTGACC
>JBJMXE010000023.1:0-23186 GCA_045809745.1 Chthoniobacterales bacterium
GGCCTTCATTCCCGGCGGAGAACCCGGACCGGAGGACGAGGTCGAGCCAGAGCAGGTTGAGCCGGCGTGGCGCGATCACTATTTGGCGAGCGTTACGCGGTTGGGCAAGGCAGGGATCAAAGTCGTAGCTGACCCAGATGCGGGAGCAGAGCGGTATTTTCAGTTAAGGTGCCGCTGGGAACCGTACGTTCGGAAGCTGAGCGAATCCGGAGCATTCGAAGGTCATGAGATCGATCCGGCCACAGGAAAAATCTAGATCCACGACGATCCTGAGCGAAGGGAGAGCCTCTGAAGTCGGTTGAGCGCGAACATTAAACATGAACATCTCAGCGCTTTATTTGTGGTTGGCCGGCATCACCACGAGCGGTTTCGGTATGGTTTACCTGATTCGGTCGCGCGCAATGGCGCGAATGGTCGGCATCGAAATACCGTCTGCCGCGGCCCGGGCTGATTACCGTGCCATTTATGGCGGGGCGCAAATCACGATCGGTGTGTTCTTTTGCCTGGCCGCGCTGAAACGGGACTGGCGCGAACCCGGCCTTGCGGCGGTTGCCCTCTTCGCGCTTGGATTTGGCGTGACCCGGCTAGTAAGCCTCGGGTATGAGCGGGCCGGACGCGACATTCAGTGGATTGTTGGGACACTGGAAGTAATTGCCGGCATTGTGGGGGGCGTGTTGATGATGCTCACTGGAGGAACGTAGTCGCAAGGCTTAGAAGGACCGGAATCGGGGATCCACCGCCGAGGAAACGTTCGTTCGAAGGCCGTGTTCCAGTCGATTTGCGCGGTCTGGCGGCTGCTCGTTTAGGGTAGGCCAAGAACAAGCGTTTGACCGCACGAGGAACGCTGAGGCGGCCCCAATCATGTCAAGAACATAATATACTCGGAATGAGCGATATGGGGGATCTAAATACTCATAAAACGTGTTATTTTGGCACCGCCTAAGCTGCTTTTTAACCCAGCTTTATGAGCAAAATCCTCTTCCCCGCAGTGGTCGCGGTGTGCTTTTTCACGTCGGTCGCCTTCGGTGCCACGCTGACCGTAACTAACATTAACGACAATGGGGCAGGCTCTCTCCGGGCTGCGGTCACAGCAGCGGTTAAAGGTGACACCATCACGTTCGACTCCAGCCTTAACGGGAAAACCATCATCCTTACCGGTGGCGAAATCGCCCTGAGCAAAACCCTCAGCATATCCGGTCCCGGTGCGGCTAACCTGACCATCAGCGGCAATCACTCGAGCCGCATCTTTAACGTCAACGCGGTTTCCACAATATCAGGCCTGACCCTTACCAGTGGGCAAACTTCCGGCGACGGCGGTGCCGTCATCGCGTCTTTCAACCTGACGCTGACTGGGGTCACCTTCACCGGCAATCATTCGGCCAACAATGGTGGCGCGATCGCCGGGCGATTCGCAGCCGCCTTCATCATTTCCGATTGCACTTTCTCCAACAACACGGCGGAATTTCTTAGCGGCGCGTTGTACACCGACGGCAAAGGCAACTCCATAGCGAGAACGACTTTCTCCAACAATATCGCGTCGGACGCGGGTTTAGCTGGCGCGGTGTTTAACGAAGGCACAATGGTGATGGATCACTGCACGGTCTCCGGCAACTCGGCTGGCGGAGAAGGTAGCGTCGCCGGCGGCATCTACTCCGATAGTTCGCTTACGCTGATCGACAGCACGATTGACGGGAATTCGACAGGCCCCGGTGGCATGGCCGGCGGACTATATAACGCCGGTACTCTGCTCATTCGGAACTCCACCGTGTCCCGAAACGTGATCGGCGATGCCACTCCCGATTTTGAGGCGCAAGGCGCTGGAATTTTCAACGAACCGGCGAGCAGCTTGACGGTGGTTAACAGCACAATTGCCGGCAACACCGGAGGTGGCGCCGCGCAAGGTGGCGGCATGTATAATCAAGGAAATTGCATCGTCAATAATAGTACGATTGCGGCGAATACAATCGGGGCGGGAGGAACGGGCGGCGGCATATTCAATTCAACTTCCGGCGCAACATGCACAGTCAGCAACAGTGTTATCGCCGCGAACATGGCTTCTTCTGCCCGCGACTTTTCGGGTGTGATGGCCAGTCAGGGCTTCAATTTAATCGGCGATACCACTGGCTCGACCGGCGAAGCCGCGACTGATCTGATCAATGTTGATCCCCGGTTAGGGACGCTCCAGAACAATGGAGGATCCACGCAAACAATGGCCCTGTTGCTGGGCAGTCCTGCGCGCGATCACGGCAACCCGGCTTTCGATCCAAATACCTTTACTCCGCCTTTGACTCTCGATCAGCGCGGGAACGCGAGGAATATCAACGGAACGATCGATATCGGTTCCTTCGAAGCGGATATCGCACATTTTCCATCGATCGACAGCCTAACTAATGCTCAAACGCTGGAATGCGCTTCCTACCGCGGAACGACGGCGTCGATCAATGCAACAGTGTCTGACACCAAGGGCCATACGCTGACCGTCCAGTGGTATGTAAACAA
This sequence comes from Chthoniobacterales bacterium, assembly GCA_045809745.1. GTDB lineage: Bacteria > Verrucomicrobiota > Verrucomicrobiia > Chthoniobacterales > UBA10450 > DATFCK01. The sequence goes on from JBJMXE010000023.1 coordinate 2,500, forward strand.
TGAGCTTAAACAGACTGTCGTTATTCCAGGAACACTGCCGACGACTACCGGCACGTCAGCATATACCGCCACTTTCCCGCTGGGCGTAACGAACGTAATGCTGTCGGTAAGTGACGGTCTATCGGAACCGGTAACCCAGACCACCACCGTCACCGTCGTGGATACGACACCGCCCACGATCAAAAGTGTCTGTGCCAGCCCTAACGTCCTTTCACCGCCGAACCACAAGATGATCAAGATTAAGGTGAAAGCATGTGTTTCTGACACAGCCGATCCATCCCCGAACTGGAAGATCATATCGGTCTCCAGCAACGAAGCCGGCGACGGGCAGTATCAGATTCTCGGGAGCGACTGCGTGAATCTGTTGTCCGAACGAAACGGCGCAGGAGACGGACGCGTTTACACGATTCGAGTTCAGGCCACAGATAGGTCCGGTAATTCAGCCACCAAAGACGTCCAGGTCAGAGTACCAAAGGGCGGCAGGTAATCGGAGTTGTAGCCGGCGGCGGTGGCGGCGGGCTGGTCAATTCTGTTCCGATCAATCGGCGGTATCAGACCGCCGCTACAGCTGCTTAGTGGCGCCGCCGTTTAACGTTCAATTGAGCGAGCGCGTTCGCTAGAGAAGCTTGAATCGCGGCAACCTCTTCAGCGGTGTTATCAGCTTTCATTGCCGCCTGAGCCCGTTCAACCGCCGCCTCAGCAGCAGCAAGGTCAATCGCCTCCGTGCCGATCGCCATGTCGGTCAGGATCGAAACCGAATCGCCGGTAATCTCCACAAATCCTTCGCCCACAGCCATCGCGCTCTCCACGCCGTTTTTCAGAATGCGTAGCTCGCCCGGCTGCAAAGTCGTGAGCACCGGCACGTGTTGTGGATAAATGCCGAGCTCGCCCTCGGAGCCCGGCAGGGTCACCATGTCCACATCTTCAGAGTACGCCTTTGTTTCCGGCGTTACGATTTCGAGTCGAAGAGTGGCCATGGTTTTTGTCGTTGGTTGAAGCGTTAACCCGCAAAAGATCAGGCTTCGGCCTGGTTGATCTGATCGATGGAACCTTTCATGTAGAAATTCGATTCGGGCACGTCATCGTGTTTGCCATCCAAAATCTCCTTGAACCCGCGCACCGTCTCGGCAATCGGCACGTACTGGCCCTTGCTGCCCGTGAATACTTCCGCAACATGGAACGGCTGACTAAGGAATCTCTGAATTTTTCGGGCGCGATGAACCATTAATTTATCTTCCGGACTAAGCTCATCCATGCCCAGAATCGCGATAATGTCCTGCAAATCCTTGTAGCGTTGCAACACGCGCTGGACCGAACGGGCGACATCATAATGCTCTTGCCCAACGACTTCAGGCGCGAGCGCTTTCGAAGTGGAGGCCAACGGATCGACTGCCGGGTAGATTCCAAGCTCGGCAATGGAACGTTCCAGCACGATTGTCGAATCAAGGTGTGCGAAGGTGTTCGCTGGAGCCGGATCGGTTAGGTCATCCGCCGGCACATAGACCGCCTGAAAGGAGGTGATGGAACCTTTCTTGGTTGAAGTAATTCGCTCCTGCAGATCTCCCATCTCGGCCGCTAACGTGGGTTGATATCCTACCGCCGAAGGAGTTCGTCCGAGCAGCGCCGAGACTTCTGACCCGGCCTGCGAAAATCGGAAAATATTGTCGATGAAGAGAAGCACATCCTGATTGCGCTCATCCCGGAAATACTCAGTCATGGCCAGGGCCGACAGAGCAACCCGTAAACGAGCGCCTGGAGGCTCGTTCATCTGTCCGTAGACGAGCGCCACTTTCGATTTGCTCAGATCCTTCTCGTCGATGACACCCGCACCGACCATTTCGTGGTAGAGATCGTTGCCTTCGCGGCTGCGTTCCCCCACGCCTGCAAACACGGAGAAGCCGCCGTGCTTCATCGCCACGTTATTGATCAGCTCCTGAATGACGACCGTCTTACCGACGCCAGCTCCGCCGAACGCGCCAACTTTGCCGCCGCGTGTGAATGGGCAGACAAGATCGATCACTTTAATGCCCGTCTCCAGAATCGTTGCCTTGGTGTCCTGATCCACCAGATCCGGGGCTTTGCGGTGAATTGGATAACGCTTGGTGAACTTTACTTCACCTTTGTTATCGACCGGATCACCGGTGACGTTAAACAGCCGGCCGAGGACGCCTTCACCAACCGGTACACTGATCGGCGCCCCGGTATCGCTCACGGTCATGCCGCGCTTCAGACCTTCAGTGGAAGACATGGCAACTGAGCGCACCCAGTTTTCGCCCAGGTGCTGTTGCACTTCGAGGACGAGTTTGGTCGAATTGCCACCCACCTCGTACTCGACCTCGAGCGCGTTATATATTCTTGGGAGCTTGGCGTTATCCTTCCCAAACTCGACGTCCACTACGGGACCAATGATCTGAACGATATTTCCTTTATTCATAATTAGAAGTGTTTGAAAGATTTCTTCGAAGCATCGTTAGGCTTCATCACTACACACAACCAATGCTTGCGCAGCTATGTCATCCCGAGCGTAGTCGAGGGACCTCACAAATGCGGAGCGCGTCACGCAAGTAGGCGAGGTCCTTCGACTTCGCTCAGCATGACAACACTTTTGTGTAAATGACGTTTGGCTCATGACCTCAGCTCCCCAGCGCCATCTGCGCAGTCGAAATCTCCAATAGCTCCGTGGTGATACCAGCCTGCCGCATCTTGTTGTACTCCAACGTGAGATCCTTGATGAACTGGTTCGCGTTATCGGTGGCATTCTTCATTGCCACCATTCGGGCGCTGTGCTCCGAGGCGCGCGCGTCCAGAATCATCTGGTACACCTGGTACTGCAGATAGTAAGGCAGCATGTAATCGAGGACGCCCTCAGGGGTTGGTTCAAACAAGTAACCGACCATGGGATCGTTAGTCCGATCACCCTGGGTAGTCGCGCCGGTTTTTATCCCAAGATCAAAACGGCTGATCGGCAACAGCGTTTCCACAACCGGCCGCTGATTGATGGTGTTGATGAAGTGGGTGTAAGCCACCGAAACCTTATCCACGTCGCGACTCAGAAACCGTTCCGCCGCGAACTGCGCGATCACCTTCGTCTCCACAAACGAAGGAGCGTCCTTCAATTCGAAGTCAGCGAGGAACTCGCGTTTGGTGCGGCCAACGAATTGACGCGCCTTCCGCCCGGATGCGATGAAAGCAGTCTTTTCGGTATCGAAATGAACGACTTCCCGGAACAGGTTTGTGTTCAGAGCGCCGGCCAGACCTTTGTCAGTACTAATGACGAGCACGAGTTCTTTGCGCACCGGCCTGACTTCGAGCAATGGGTGCAGATTTGGGTCGGTTCGCTGCTGCAGCGATACCAACACTCGGTTCATCAGTTCGGCGTAAGGCCGACTGGCCAGTGCGGCTTGCTGCGCTTTCCGCATCTTCGACGCCGCCACCATCTGCATCGCCTTGGTAATTTGCGCCGTATTCCGGATCGATTTGATCCGTCGGCGAATATCGCGGGTGTTAGCCATTTAGCGGAAGTAAATAGTCTCGAGTTGAGAGTTGATACGCCTCTTAGGTCCAGGTCTGTTTGAACTCGTCCATCGCAGCCTTGAGCTGCCCTTGAATCGTTTCATCCACGGATTTCTTATCCCGGATGGAGGCGAGCAGCGGGTCGTGACGGGTTTGGAAATAGTCCTGCATCTTCAGCTGGAATTCCTTAATCCGCTCGACCGGCACGACATCCATGTAGCCGTTTTGCATTGCCCACATGATGGCGACCTGCTGTTCGACAGGAATCGGGTTGTACTGCTTCTGTTTGAACAACTCGACGATGCGCTGACCACGATCGAGTTTGGCCTTGGTAGCGGCATCCAGATCCGAACCGAACTGCGCGAACGCCGCCAGCTCGCGGAACTGCGCCAGATCGAGCTTCACTTTGCCGGCCACTTGTTTGATTCCCTTGATTTGCGCCGCCGATCCGACACGACTCACCGACAAGCCCACTGATACCGCCGGACGAACACCCTGGTAGAACAGATCGGTCTCCAAGTAGATCTGACCGTCCGTGATGGAAATGACGTTTGTCGGGATGTATGCGGAAACGTCACCCGCCTGGGTTTCAATGATCGGCAGCGCGGTTAACGAGCCGCCACCGAAATCTTCGCTCACGCGGGCGCTGCGCTCGAGTAAACGCGAGTGCAGGTAAAACACGTCTCCGGGATATGCTTCGCGTCCCGACGGCCGCTTCAACACCAGCGAAACCTGCCGATAGGCGACGGCGTGTTTCGACAAATCGTCATGGATGATCAATGCATCCATCCCGTTGTCCATAAACCATTCGCCCATCGCGGTCCCAGCAAACGGCGCGAGATACTGATTGGTCGCCGTGTCGGACGCCGGCGCAGACACGATCGTGGTGTAGGGCATCGCACCTTCCTTCTCCAGCACCGCAAGGGCGCGCGCGACGTTGGAGTTTTTCTGCCCGACCGCGACGTAAATACAATATAGAGGTCGAAAATCCTTCAGCTGTCCCTGCTCGCCGGCTTTGTTCAAACGCGCCTGATTGATGATGGCGTCGATCGCGATTGTGGTTTTGCCGGTGGCGCGGTCTCCGATGATCAGCTCGCGCTGGCCGCGGCCAATCGGAATCATGGTATCGATCGCCATGATCCCGGTTTGCACCGGCTGGCTAACCGATTTTCGCTTGATCACGCCGGGCGCGATTTTTTCCAACGGATAATAGGTCTCCGTTTTGATGGGCCCTTTATTATCTAAAGGTTGTCCCAGCGTGTTTACCACACGCCCAAGCAATGCTTTGCCGACCGGCACCGAAAGAAGTTTGCCGGTCGTCTTGGCTTCGGTGCCTTCCGCGATCAGCGTATTGTCGCCTAACAGGATGCAGCCGACTTCGGTCTCTTCCAGGTTTAAGGCCAGCCCGTAGACGCCATTTGGAAATTCAATCATTTCGTTGAGCATCACGTCGCTCAACCCTTCAACGCGGGCCACGCCATCGCCGGTTTCGCGCACGACGCCGACGTTGCTTTTGGTGGTCGACGTCTTCAGTCCGGCGATCTTTGTTTCGATGTCTTCAAGTATGGTGCTCATAGGTTCGGCAGATATTGATTACTGAAAGTTTTGTTAGGCAGCAAAATTGGTTTCCAGGCGCTGAAGACGGCTACGGACCGACCCGTCCCACACGTCGCTCCCAACCCGGATTCGCAAACCGCCAAGAAGTTCGGGAGTGATCATAAATTCAGTGCTGAGACCGTTACCATATTTTCGCTGCAAGCTGGCCACGATCTGTGATCGAACTTCACTGACCAGCTCGCTGGCGCTCTCGACCGTGGCGTGGCGCTTTTCCACCTCCAGGCGGATCAAACGCTTGTAATTCTCCAAAATCGCAAGGTGATGACGCGGCTTCTTTTCCACTACCGATTGGGTCAGCGAAGAAATTTTTCCGCGATCGAGCTGATTGTCGGTGAAACTCGCCTTCAGCATGTCCCGGGACAAACGCCGGATCTCGCGGTTGATCTTCATGAGGCGAGCTGCCGAGCCGCTTCCTCCTGCAACCGCTTCTGGTCGTCAGCAGTCAGAATCTTGCCGGTAACTTTCGCGGTGGTTTCGACCACCAGATGTCCGAGCTCACGCTTCAGCTGATCCATCGACCGCTCGTACTCGAGCGCGCTGGCCTCTCGGGCCTTGGCGATAATCTGTTCCGCCGAGGCGACCGCTTCCTGCATTTTCTTATCCGCAACGAGCCCCGCGCTTTCGCGCGCCTGGTCAATCAGCTTCTGCGCTTCGCCGTTAGCTTTGGCCAGGATCTCGGCGTGGCGTTGTTCCGCTTCCGCGAGTTGCTGTTTGATTTTTTGCGCGTTCAACTGGCCTTCTTCGATCAGCTTCCGGCGCTGCTCCAGCATGTCGATGATCGGTCCGAAGGCGAACTTCTTCAGGACAAAATAAACGATGATGAAAAGGATGAGTTGGGCCAGGAACTTGGGCCACTCCAGACCAAATGTATTTAGAAGATCTTGCATAAGGAAAAAGCTGCGCAGCCGAAGCTGCGCAGCATTTGATCAATAGTTTTTCACAAAGATCACGACCAGAGCATAAATCGCGATCGCTTCCGCGAGCGCCATGCCCAGAATCGCTACGGTCAGAACGCGGCCGAACGCCCCGGGATTTCTTCCCACAGCTTCAGCTGCTTTAGCTCCGACAAGACCGACGCCAATACCGGCACCGAGTCCCGCACCACCCAGCGTCACGCTACCGCCCAAACCTTGGGCGGCCGCCTGGGCCAGGATCGTTATCGTAGATAACAACATGTTTTTCCTTTCGTTTTGTTCGCCGGCGCCCACGCGCTGCATGGTCTCGCCGGGAAATTCAAATTAATGCTCGCCCTCCGCTTCATGGGTGGTGGAGAGCTGGATGTAAACTGCGCATAACAACATGAACACCAGGGCCTGGATCACTCCCACGAGCAGTTCCAGGAAATAAAATGGCAGCGGCAAAATAACGCTGCATAGATAGGCAATCGGGAGGGGCAAGGCGTCACCAAGGCTGCTCATGGTGTGCAAAAGATTTTCACCGGCAAAGATGTTGCCGTAGAGCCGCATCGACAAAGAGACTGGACGAAAGGCGATTGAGATCACCTCGATGATGCCGACAAAAAAGAAGATTGGAACCAGAAGCATCTTTAAGATTCCAGTGACACCGCCTTTTGGGCCGAAAAGTTCTTTGAAATAGGCAAAGGGACCGGTGACTACAAAAGTCCAATAGATCCAGATCACCGTGAACAGGAGGGCGATCGCCAGGGTCATGTTCAAATCAGCACTGGCTGGACGCAAAATCGGAGTGGTCACTTCGCTGATTGCGAGCGGTCCTGATTTGGGACCAAAGCCGATGGTTCCGACTCCCGGCAGCAAACCAAACCAGTTGGCAGTTAAGATATAGATAAAAATGGTAGCGAGCAGCGGAAACGTCCGCGCGATCATGTGTTTACCCACGATGCCTTCCAGCATTTCGTAAAGTCCCGCGACCACCGCTTCGAAGGCGTTTTGAGAGCCGCGAGGAATCAGTTGCATGCGTCGCGTGGCGCGCCGGGAAAAAACCACTAATAGAACGGTAACCAATCCGGCGACGAAGATGGAGTTGGTTAGATATCGGGCGGTGGGAAACGCCGGTGTGGCAGTGATGGAAACGCCGCTATGATGTGCCTCCCCTGCGCCTTCAGGTTCGGTGGCAGCGAACGCCCAGTTTCCAGCCGTTAACAAACAGCAGGCGACAAGGCCCTTAAACAATAATCGGCTGTAAAAATGGCGCGCCATGGCGTTCACGTTCTAACAAAGCAGCGGACCGATTCCGTTCCCGGTGCTCCGGCAGCAACAGCCCGAGCGCATAACACAAGGCCCACCTGTGTCGCGCATATAAAAGCGCTTTTTGTCGTTATGACAAGCCACTTTCGGCGAAGTTTGAGAAATTTATGGAGCATTCGGCTGACGTCGTCCGGCGAATTTGAAATGTCGGCCCGTAGGCGAATCACGCTATCGGACAAAGGTCTTATAAAGCGGTCCGCTTCATGATCCTGCTCCTGATCATGATCCTGATCAGGATTGAAGCGAGCAGCGGTCGTAGGCCAAGCGCGTCGCTTGCCAGCTGCAGATCGGCAGGCGGAGCGCCCGCCCTACAATTACGTCCGGAGACAACGATCGGATTACAATTAAGTACGCCGATCTACAAAAGTGCGTCGGCCAGCTTCTGTTTCAGCTCATCGATTCCTTCTCGGTTTGCCGCGGATATCGGAAGAACATCGGTCTTCGGGAAACGGGCGCGCAGCTGTGCCAGGTTTTCCTCCGCCTCCGGCAAATCCATCTTGTTAGCGACCACAAACCATGGCCGGTGCGACAGGTTCGAATCGTAAAGATCAATCTCTCTGCGCAGTTGCTGCAAGTCTTCAATGGGCGATCGCGCTTCGCTGCCGGCAATATCGAGAACGAACACCAGCACCCGGCATCGGGTGATGTGACGCAAGAAGTCATGACCAAGTCCAACGTTCCGGTGTGCACCTTCAATGAGCCCAGGTATGTCGGCAATCGTGGCGCGTCGGTATCCGGAAAGCTCAACGATTCCAACAATCGGATGGAGGGTAGTAAACGGATATGCGGCAACCTTCGGTCGGGCCGCGGAGATCGTGCGCAGCAATGTCGATTTACCTGCGTTCGGATAACCAACCAGTCCGGCGTCGGCAATGGTGCGCAGTTCGAACAGAAAATGGCCCTGCTCCCCTTCCTCTCCTTCAGTGTACTGGCGCGGGGCGCGATTCCGCGAACTCTTGAAATGAACATTCCCCTTTCCGCCGCCTCCCCCCTTGGCCAGCAGAAACTCCTGTCCGTCTTCCGTTAGGTCGGCAACCAGTTCGATTGCGGGTTGCGAATTGCGAATTGCCGATTGGTTCGGCAAGCCAGGCGCTTGCCCTACGACAGCTGCGATCCCTTCGGGGGTGAAAGCCGGCGCGGCTTCGAAAGTAGCCGGCCGCCCTTCTTCCTCTTCCATTCGACGTTCGGCGTTCGACGTTCGACGTTCGACGTTTTCCTTGTCTTCTCTTTCGTCAATTTGGCGTTCCTCCTCCGCCAAGGCTCTAACCGACAACTCGGTATTCTCTTCTTCCCCTTCTTCCATTCGGCGTTCGACGTTGGGGCTTGGACGTTCGGCCTTTCCCCCTCCCTCCGACCGGTACACCATCGTTCCCACCGGCACCTTCACAATCTTGTTAGGCGCAGCGCGCCCATACATCTTCTTGCCCATGCCGTGCCCGCCATTCTTTGCCTTGATAATCGGCTCGTAGAACAGCGACGACAGATTATCGACGTGCGAGTCAGCCTTTAGAATGATATCGCCGCCCCGGCCGCCATCACCGCCGTCTGGCCCCCCTTTGGGTACGAATTTCTCACGTCGAAAACTAACGGCGCCGCGTCCACCGCTTCCGGCCTGGGCAAAGACTTTGATCCGATCGACGAACATGGATTTTGTAGAAGTTGAAGCCGTGAGCTCGGAACCCTTAACGGCTACTCGGTCACCATCCTGAAACTGTAGCTTCGGTCGAGGGACGCGATCTGTCACCCATTATGGATAATTGAGTTCGGATTGCTTTCGGCCGTCGAATTTAGTGATCTGGTCAACACCGGCCAATCGTTCAGCATGCCGGAATCCGATATCCTAGACTGAACGATTGTTCGACCGGACGGCAGCGAAGAAGGGAATCTGATCGGCAAATACCGCGACGCGCACCCGAATGCGTACAACCCCTAGTCGTTGTAACAGCGGGCGCGGCGATTTGTTAATGCCCGACCAAACTAATCGGCAGTAGCCGATCGCCGCCCGGCCATCCGGTTGATTTGCTCATTCGTCCTGGCAGATGCAGAATGACCGACTTATTCCTCATGAGCCATCATCATCGTTTTCAGCCTAACCTTTGCGGTTTTGCCGCCGCTATTCTCAGCATTTCATTTATGAGCTACTCCATCGCATCGCCAGCGGCAAAACCTTCCGGCAAAAAGGAAAATTCGCCGGCGGCCGGAAACAACGCGCTGCTCACCGAAAGCACGCTGCCTTACCAGCTGCCGCCGTTCGATAAAATCAAAGATGACGATTTCATTCCGGCGATTGAGGCCGGTATGCGCGATCACCTCCAGCAAGCCGAGAAAATTGCCGCAAATAGTGAAAAACCGACATTCGATAACACGATCGTCGCACTGGAACGAGCCGGGCGTCTGCTCGATCGCGCCTATCGGACTTTTTCGAATCTAAACGCCGCCGACACCAACCCCGCCCGCCAGAAAATTGAGAAAGAGATCGCTCCGAAGCTGGCGGCGCACCGTGATGAGATTTTCCTGAATGCGAAGCTGTTTGCCAGGGTACAATCCATTTACGACCAACGAGAGAAGCTCGGGCTCGATCCAGAATCCGCTTACCTGCTGGAGCGTTACTACAAGGATTTCGTGCGCGCCGGCGCAAAGTTAGAAGACGCCGATAAAGCCAGGATGAAGGCGATTAACGCCGAACTGGCGACCCTTCAGACCACCTTCGAGCAAGATGTTTTAAAGGAAAAAAATGCTTCGTCAGTCGTGGTGAACGATCGATCGGAGCTGGCGGGTTTGTCCGATAGCGAGGTCGCAGGGACGGTGGCAGCGGCAAAGGCCGACAACAAAGAGGGCAAATTCGTTATCCGATTGCAAAATACCAGCGGCCAGCCCGTGCTAGGCTCGATGCAGAACCGGACTCTACGCGAGCAGATCATGCGGGCGTCGCTTTCGCGAAACAACAAGGGCGGCGAATTCGATACCCAGGACGTGGTGATCCGTATCACCCGATTGCGGGCCGAGCGCGCGAGGCTTCTTGGCTACGATAATCACGCGGCCTACCAACTTGAGGACCAAACCGCGCGAACTGTTCCAACCGTTAACAAGCTGCTCGCCGATCTCGCACCGCCGGCAGTATCCAACGCGCGGCGTGAAGCGGCCGACATGCAGGCAATCGTCGACAAAGAAAATGGCGGATTTCAAATCGCGTCATGGGATTGGGATTTTTATGCGGAGAAGGTGCGCAAAGACCGTTATGCTTTTGATGAAGCGGAGGTACGACCGTACTTCGAACTGAATCACGTGATACTGGACGGCGTGTTCTTCGCTGCCGGGAAACTTTATGGCCTAACGTTCAAGGAACGTCATGATCTTCCGGTGTATCACCCGGATGTGCGCGTATTCGAGGTCTACGATGCCGATGGCAAGCCGCTGGCGATCTTTTTGGGCGATTACTATGCCCGTCCGTCCAAACGGGGCGGCGCGTGGATGAACTCGTATGTTGAACAAAGCGCAATGTTCGCGACAAAGCCAGTGGTGGCCAATCACCTGAACATCCCGAAACCTCCTGATGGCCAGCCCACGCTGTTAACCCACGATGAAGTGCGCACTGCATTCCATGAATTCGGGCACGCGCTGCATGGAATGTTTTCGAACGTGAAGTATCCGCGGTTTGCGGGGACGAGTGTGCCCCGCGATTTCGTGGAGTATCCATCGCAAGTTAATGAAATGTGGGCCACGTGGCCCGAGGTGCTGAAGAATTACGCTAAACATTACCAAACCGGCGCGCCGATTCCGCAGCCGCTGTTGAACAAGATTTTAGCGGCTGACAAATTCAACCAGGGATACAAAACGACTGAGTACCTGTCCGCATCGCTGTTGGACCAGGCGTGGCATCAACTAACTCCCGAGCAAATCCCGAACGATGTGATGGCGTTTGAAGCGGACGCTTTGCATAAGGCAGGCGTCGATTTCGGACCAGTGCCCCCTCGTTACCGCACCACGTATTTCTCTCATGTGTTCTCGAGCGGATATTCGGCGGGTTATTATTCCTATTTGTGGAGCGAAGTTCTCGATGCCGATACAGTCGAGTGGATAAAGCAGCACGGCGGTCTAAAGCGTGAAAACGGCGATCGCTTCCGGAAGGAGTTGCTGTCGCGGGGCGGCTCGGCGGATGCGCTTGGGTTGTTCAAGAACTTCGTCGGCCGCGAGCCATACATTGAGCCGCTGCTGGAACGCCGCGGTCTCAGTAAAACTCCGGCGATCGATTCGAAGACTGAAACGTCAGCGACGGCGAAGCCGTAAACCTTGCCCGACTAATCGCCGTTGCAGGGATCCAGCTGAAGTCCATAAATGGGACGAGAGAAGCTCGTCCCTCCGATTAGCGCGGCGAGCGATGGGCTTGCCCTACAACGGCTGCATGCTTCGCCTAACCTTTCGGTTTTACCAGCGATTCGTAGAGCGCTTTGGTTTCCTTGGCGATTGCCGTCCAGCTGAATTTTTGTTCGGCGCGTTTTCTTCCTGCTTTACCAAACCTTCCCCGTAGCTCCGGATTCGACATCAGTTGGTTAACCTTTGCCGCCAAATCGCGCGAGAACTGTTCCGGGTTGAGGGGTTCGAACGGGCTCTCGGTCATTTGTTGAAGCGGCACCAGAAATCCGGTCTCGCCATCCACCACCACTTCAGGAATTCCTCCGACGGCACTCGCCACTACGGCAGTCTCGCAGGCCATGGCTTCCAGATTAATAATCCCGAACGGCTCATATATAGAAGGGCAGCAGAATACCGCCGCGTGCGAGTACAACTCGATCACGCTCGGCTTATCAAGCATCTCCTGGATCCAGATCACATCCGGCCGCTTTGCTTTCGCTTCATCAACGGCGGCCTTCATTTCTTCGGCGATCTCGGGCGTGTCGGGCGCGCCGGCGCACAGCACGATCTGGAAATTCGGGTCCATGAATTGAATGGCTCGCACCAAATGAACGATGCCCTTTTGTCGCGTAATTCTGCCGACGAACAAAAGAAACGGCCGCGCTGGATCAATACCATGCCGCTCCAGAGCCGCCGTCGACTCAGTCTTGCGGTACTGATCCAGATCGATGCCATTATAGATCACCGGAAGCTTGGCCGGATCGACGTCAAACAACCGTTCAATGTCGCCTTTGGTCCCGCGAGAAACCGCAATCACTGCATCCGCCATTTCGAGCGCTGTCTTTTCCACCCAAAGGCTGAAATCATATCCGCCGGCGAGTTGTTCGCGTTTCCACGGCCGGAGTGGCTCCAGCGAATGAACGGTAATCACGAGTGGAATGCCGTAATTTTTTTTCGCTAAAATCCCGCCAAGATGAGTGTACCAGGTGTGGCAGTGGACGAGATCGGCATCAATCATCGTGGTGTTGAAGTCAGTGCAGCGACGCACCGCGCCAAACACTGACTTTAACGGTTTGGGACAAGTGAAGGCCGCCGTATCGACCTCAAACCCTTTCACCGTCAGGTTTGAGCCGTTCACCTGTTGATCGCCGAAACACCTAACCTCTACCGGCATCAGCTTCGCCAGCTCGCGCGACAAATATTCAACGTGAACTCCTGCGCCGCCATAGGTGTAGGGCGGATATTCATTGGTGAGGAGAAGCGCTTTCACGCAGCGTCTATAGGATGACGGATGAGGAATGTCGAATGGCCCTGCTGCGCTTATTTACCGTTCGTCGTTTTCGTTTCCGGGGTTCTAAGTCCTCACTTTGAGGAGTAGAACAGGCACCTCCACCGCATGGCGAACCTTGTCCGCAGTCGAACCGCGCAGGAAATCGTTGATGAATCGATGGCCGTGCGTGCTCATGGCAATCAAATCTGCGCCGCTCGATTTGGCGAGCTTGATGATCTCTGTCGATGGCTCACCCATAGCCAGAACCGAACTCACCTCGAATCCGTCCGCGCGGATTTCAGCTTCGAGGTTGCTGAGGTAAGCGCGATCATTCTGGATCTCTTCGCTCTCCTGCAATTTCAAATTGTCGAAGTTCCGCGCCACCCAGCCATCGGCCACATGGACTAGAACGAGCTTCGCTTTAGTTAGGCGAGCTAACGGCCGGATGTGCTGAAGAATCGTTTGATCGGTCTCACGATTTTCCACTGGAATTAGAATGGTTTCGTACATCGATCAAAACCAGCCGCGGACTGTCTGGACAAGCAGCCAGCCGTTGAGCAGCGCAATAAAGATCGCCGCCGCCCAGGCCGAGAATTTTACCACGGAGCCATTCACGAAGTCGCCCATTTTTGTCTTATCGCCGGTAAACATCACCAGCGGAAACACAGCGAAGCTCAACTGGAGACTCAATATCACCTGGCTGAACACCAGCAGGTTGGCGGTTCCCCGTTCGCCGGAAATCCAGGTCACGATAATGGCTGGAATGATCGCGATCGCGCGGGTGATCAGGCGCCGCAGCCATGGTCGTATTCGCAAGTGCAGGAAACCTTCCATCACAATCTGACCCGCGAGCGTCCCGGTGAGAGTTGAATTTTGTCCTGACGCCAGCAGAGCAAGGGCAAACAAGGTGCTCGCGCCGGTCACGCCGAGCATAGGGGACAACAGGTGATAGGCATCCTGGATCTCGGCGATATCGGTTCGCCCGCGAGTGTAGAAAGTGGCCGCGGACACGATCAAGATCGCGGCATTAATGAAGAGCGCGAACATCAGCGCCAGCGTTGAGTCGATGGTCGCGAACTTGATGGCCTGACGTTTGCCAGCCGCGTTCAACTCGTATCGCCGCGTCTGAACGATGGACGAGTGCAGATAAAGATTATGGGGCATGACCGTCGCACCGAGAATACCGATGGCGATGTAAAGCATCCCCGGATCTGAGATAATCCGGGGCGAAGGGATGAAGCCCTTGGCGATCCCAATCATGTCCGGACGCGAGGCGATCAGCTCCCAGGCAAAGCAGCCGCCGATGACGCCAATCAGCGTGATCACCAGCGCTTCGATATAACGAAATCCCTTGTTCTGCAGGAACAGCACCACCAGCACGTCGAGCGCGGTGATGCACACTCCGGCGAGCACCGGGATGTGAAACAGCAGGTTCAGCGCAATGGCAGACCCGATAATTTCGGCCAGGTCGCACGCCGCGATAGCCAACTCGCAGATCGCCCATAAGAAATACGAAACTGGACGGCTGAAATGATCTCGACAGGCCTGAGCTAAATCGCGCCCGGCAACGATTCCGAGTTTGAGTGACAGCGCCTGGAGCAGGATTGCCACCAGGTTGGAAAGCATGATGACGCTCAGCAGCGTGTAGTTGTACTTCGACCCGCCGGCCAGATCGGTGGCCCAATTCCCCGGATCCATATATCCGACCGCAACCAGAAAACCGGGGCCCCCGAAGGCGAGGAGTTTGCGAAAGAAGCTGGCGGAGGTCGGGACCAGCAGCGTCCGATGAACCTCGGACAGGCTCGGCCGCGCCGGCTCAGAATGCCAGCCGGTTTGACTCGTCCCAGCCGATCGGATGGCTTCGGAATTAGCCATACCTAAGATATCTGTTCTAAGTAATAAAATTGTCAATCACCGATCTTTTATTTCTTTGACTAATTCCGACGCCGGCATTATGCGTCAGCCATGGCGTCGCGAAATGGCCGTTCGATGCGAGGAGCCTCGACCGCGGTCGAAGATTATCTGGAAAGGATTCTGGAGCTGGTGAACTCAAAGGGTTACGCCCGAGTGGTCGATATCGCTTCCGGGTTGAAGATTTCCCAGGCCAGCGTCACCAACATGGTTCAGCGCCTCGATAGTGAGGGCCTTTTAAAATACGAGAAATATCGCGGCCTGGTTCTCACCCCGGCCGGCGCAAAGGTGGCACGCCAAATCGCTCATCGGCACCAGTTGCTAACCGATTTCCTTCAGTTGCTCGGGCTCAGCAAGCGAGTGATTCATCAGGACGTTGAAGGATTGGAGCACCATATCAGCCCCCCCACCCTGAAGGCGATCGCCGCCCTAACCGGAGTACTAAGAAACCAACCGGCCTTGCGCGCCAGGTTACGAACCAGCGCGTAGTAGGTCGGCCGAAGTGACGGAGAATCGCCGGTTCCCACTGTAGCGACGGTCAGAGGCCGCCGCTACAACGCAACCGAAGCCTACAATGCCGTAGCGCTTTCCTGGCTTCCTGCTTTCTTTACCCTCTCGAATGGCGAGATCTCGCGCTGAGTTTCTGGTGATGGCGATCGACATCGGGACCTCGTCCACGCGCACCGCGTTGTTCGATGACCAGGCCCGCCGATTGCCCGAAACGGCAGCCGCCGAACAGTATCGAGTAAGTTATGGGAGCGACGGCGGAGCCGAGCTAGGGCCAGCCCAGATGTTTCGGGCCTTGAACCGCGCGAGCAGGCGGACGGTCGCGGCCTATCGCAGCAACCGGCACTCCCATCGCCTGCCGATTCAAGCGGTCAGTGCATCAGCGCTCTGGCACGGTCTGTTAGGCTTGGATCGACAACACAAACCAATCACCCCGGTGTTCACCTGGGCGGATTCACGGTCAGTCCCGGATGCGAGACAGCTGCGACAACGATTCTACGAACGCACCGTTCAACAGCGAACCGGCTGCATGCTTCGTTCCACCTTCTGGCCGGCGAAGTTTCGGTGGTTAAAACGAACGCAGCCGAAACTGTTTCGCCAAGTTGCTCATTGGGTTTCGCCTTCCGACTGGCTCATCTACGCAATGTTTGGCGAGCTTGCGTGCAGCGCGTCGATGGCCAGCGCGACCGGTCTCTATAATTACGATACTGAAAGCTGGGACGCCGAACTCATAGAAACTTGCGGCGTCGATGAAAGAACCTTGACGCCGGTAAGTACTCGATTGAACGGAAAGTTGAAATTCGCATCGCGGCCCGTCACCGTTTTTTCGCCGATCGGCGACGGCGCCGCCAGCAACGTCGGTTCGGGAGCAGACGAGCCTTCGGTCGCTGCCATCAACGTCGGAACGAGCGCTGCAGTCCGGTCCATTCAGAGTTCCCGTGATACTCGACGTCAGCCGATCGGCCATGGGTTGTTTCGTTACGTCGTGGATAAACACCGCGTCATCAATGGCGGAGCGACAAGCAATGCCGGAAATCTGCGGCAGTGGTGCCTGCGACAGCTCAACCTCGATGACGATCCGCGACGACTGGAGCCGGTGCTTTCCCGAAAAGCGGCCGCGAACGATTCGCTGACTATCCTTCCATTCTGGGTCGAGGAACGGGCGCCGACATGGCCCGAGGGACAACGCGGGGTGATTGTTGGTCTGACCCAGGCCATTACGGCTGAACAAATCGCCCGCTCGGCCGCTACCGCAGTGTTCTATCGGCTGGCCGAAATTTTGGAAGAGCTGGAAGATTCGTTGGGCCGGATGCGCCGGATTGTCGTTTCCGGTGGCATTCTGCAATCCCGCGCCAGCGTAGGCTTGCTGGCCGATGCGATTGGAAGAGATGTCGAAATCTCGACCGAGGGTGAAGCATCGTTGCGCGGTGCCGCCGTTTACGGGCTGAATCAGCTTGGGATTCAGATAAAAGCCCCGGGACGCGGAAGGGTGGTGAAACACGACCGGAGGTTGTCGCGAATGCATCGTATGCGGCGGAAGAAGCAGATCGAGTTGGAGAAAAGCTTCAGGTAAACCCTAACAAACGCTCAACGCCCAACACTTAACGTCCACGAACATGGCATCGGTGGCCCGCCGATGTTCAAGTCCCACATCGGCCAGCGCCGATGCCACAAGCTCAGAACCAACCCGAAAAGAGCCCGTTATCAGCAGACGCTGAGTGCCACTATTCCAAAGAAGCGTTGCCACTCGTCGTTAGACATCAATTCTCACGTCCAGCACTTCACCAGGCTGGCACTGGAGTGTGAGTGTCATCGGGCGGCAGCAAACCGTGCAATCTTCCACCAATGTTTGCTCCGACTGCGACGTATCGATCTGAAGCGGAAACGTTTCGCCGCAATGCGGACAGGTGACCTCAGTTTCGACAGCGAAGTTCAACGTAAGGAGATAAAGAAAGCTCCGCGTCAAACCGAAGCGCTCGATCTGGCGTTCGAGCCGACCGTATCCGTTTCGGCTGCGGGCATTTTCCGGAAGTGAAGTTGACGAACTCGCCGGCTGTCCGCCTGCGTCACCGTCACGACGTACTCGCCAATGGTCACTTCTTCACCCTGCCGCGGCAGATGCCCGAGCAAGTGAGTCACGTATCCGCCAATTGTACTGACATCATCGCTCTCCAATTCCAATCCGACTGCGTCATGCAGTTCGTACAAACCAAACCCGCCGTCCACCACAAACTCGTTATCGTTCAGCTTCCGGAATTCTTCGGCGTCGGCATCAAACTCGTCCTGAATATCACCAACCAGTTCCTCCAGCACGTTCTCCAACGTTACCATGCCAACCGTTCCGCCATATTCATCGACCACCATGGCCAGGTGGGCGTGCCGGCCGAGAAACAGATTCAGCAGCTTCTCCAGCGGCATCATCTCCGGCACTGGAATCAGCTCCCGTTTAATCCGAAGCAGATCCGGGTGCGGATCGCGCATCATCGGCAACAACTCCTTCACGTGAATCAAACCGAGCGTGTTATCGAGGTGACCGCGGCAAAGCGGAAACCGAGTGTGACGTGACTCCAGTACCTTCTTCACATTTGATTCGAAGTCTTCCTCTACGTCTAAATACACGACCTCTCCGCGAGGTGTCATAATATCGCGCACAACCCGGTCGCGGAGATCGAGTACGTTAACGACGAGCTTTCGGCCGAGTGGGGACACTTCGTGGACCTTCTCGCTCTGCTCCAGGATCAACCGCAATTCTTCCTCGGTATGGGCCAACTCGGTTCCGGCCACAGGTTTTAACCGCAGGACCGTGTGCAGGACGAAATTGGAAGATTTTTGCAGCGACCAAATTGCCGGTGTAAACAAACGGTAAAACAACCCTAACGGCCGGACGAGCCTTAGCACCACGCCGAGCGGATTGGCGATGGCGGTGTATTTCGGCCCCAGCTCGCCGAAGACGATGTGCAAAAAGGTGATGCCCACGAAGGCCAGGACTACCGATACTGAAGTGACCACCGGATGGGAATAGACGTGGATGAGCGCGAAAAATGGCTCCAGCATTTTCTCCAGGAACTGCTCCCCTAACCAGCCCAACGCCAGGCTGGCCAGGGTGATTCCGAGCTGGGTCGCTGACAGGTAAGCGTCGAGATGACCCCGAACGTGCTTCACCAGCTTGGCTCGAGCGTTTCCCTCGTCGATCAACGCGTCGAGTTGGCTGCTGCGAACTTTGACGATAGCGAACTCGCAGGCGACGAAGAAGCCGTTCAACGCCACCAGTGCCGCGATCGCGGCGAGCTTTGCCAGAACAAGAGCCGGTGGATCCCAGTGGTCCGCGATCGCTTCTGCGATCCGTAAACTGCTGAAAGCCGAGAATAAAAGAAGGTTCATGGACCGGATGCAGTCCCCAGCATCCGAATCGCCTCCCGGAAGGCTACCAGCTGGACTTGGTTACGCCAGGGATGAGTCCGTGAGAAGCCAGTTCGCGGAAGGTGAGCCTGGAGATGCGAAATCTGCGAATGAACGCACGCCGGCGCCCGGTGACTTCACAGCGGTTAACCACCCTCGTAGGGCTGGCATTCCGAGGCAGTTGGGTAAGACCAGCGTAGTCTTTCTTGGCCTTGAGTTCCGCCCGGACGGCAGCGTACTTTTTGGCGGTAGCGCGTTTGCGCTCGTTTCGATTGATCCACGCGGTTTTTGCCATAAAGGCGCACAATATAGGGGCGAACCTCACGTTTGCAAGTGGCTGTCCAGTCCGCCGCCGCCCAGGCGGTCTCACAATTGCTCTTCTCGGATGCCGCCGTCCGAGTTATTTTCCAACCGCTAAAGCCGTTCGTTTGAGCCTCTCATTATAGTATGAGTCCCGAAACCCTGCGCGGCGTTCCGCTGTTCGAATCTCTCGATGACGAAGCAGCCGATACCTTGTGCTCGCTGCTCACGATGGAGCAAACGGAAGCGGCTTCGATTCTGTTCCGCGCAGGCGATGCCGGCGATTCCATGTATTTGATCGAAGAAGGTAAGGTCCAAATCAGCATGCGCTCGGCCGACGGCGAGGAGTTAATTCTGGCCGTTCTCGGGCCCGGCGATTTTTTTGGTGAAATGGCACTGATCGACGGCAAAGCACGATCGGCTAATGCATGTGTGGTTGAACCTTCCCGGCTGGCTGTGCTGTCCCGCCCGCACTTCCTTTCCTTTCTGAGCAGCAGTCCGCGAATCGCCGTAGAAATGCTGACCGCCCTCACCCGTCGGCTGCGCCGAACGGATGAGCTGCTCCGGCACCTGGCGACGCGCAACGTGAACGAAGAGGAAGCGTCGCATCTGACGTTTGCCGATCGTGCTGCGGATGTGATCGCAGAATTCGGAGGCAGCTGGAAGTTCATTATATTTTCCCTCGGGCTTTTCGCCTTCTGGGTGGTCATGAATACGATCCTGCTTACGCGAAACCCATTCGATCCATGGCCGTTCATGTTCCTCAATCTGGCCCTTAACATGGTCACCGCGTTACAAGCGCCGATCATTATGATGTCGCAGAACCGACAGAGCCATAAGGACCGGCTGCGCGCCGACCTGGATTACCGCGTTAATCTGAAGAACGAACTTGCGCTCAACGAGATTCTTCGCCGGCTGCACATTATCGAGCACGAGGAAGCAACGCCGTGGATAGCTAAGCCATCGCCGCGCGAGTTCGCCTCGCACAATTAGGGTAGCTTCTGTCGCCGACCGGCTGCAGGCCGGCCTATGATTGCGCGCCGGAGTTTCCTTCCTCGGGTATTCGGCCTAACGGCTCGAACGCTTGTGGCGCGCGAGAGCACGTAACACGACCAGCGCAGCGCCCAGAAACAGAGCAGTTTTACCGCCTTCGGGCACCGGCCGATTGCTGTTCCCGGACCCCGAAGGAATTTCGGACGTGAGCTGAGTAATCGTCGCCTGCACGGTGGCGCCGCACATCATCCCCGGGTTCAACCCACCAAATCCGTAATTAAACTCGTCCACGTTGCTTAGCGTGATCTGAAACGTGCGGTCGCCGGTTGTAATCGTTACCGGGCCGTTCCAAGTGAGCTCACCCCATTGGGACAACCCCCCCATCCATTTACCGCCGACCGTAATGCCGTTTACCGTGGCGCCGGTGAATGGATCAGTAAAATTCAGGGTGGCGGAGATCGACGAGGACACCAGGTCGTCCGCATTAATCTTTGGCTCGTCCGTCCAGATGTCGAAAAAGTCGAAGGTGAAGCTCTGGCTATTGTCCAGGCTGAACGTCATCCCGGCTACGGTCGGCTTTACCATGGTGCCGATGACGA
>JBJMXE010000024.1:0-22348 GCA_045809745.1 Chthoniobacterales bacterium
ATGTAGGCTTCGAAGGCAGCCACATCCTGAGTCGGTTTGGTGGCCAGCTCAGTGTTTTCGCGCGGTGACAGCTTCGCGCCTAACTGGTTTGTGATTCGCTGCGCGATCTCGCTTTGAAAGGTAAGGACCTCGGCCAGGTTACCGTCGTATGTCTCAGCCCAGACTTGCGTATCAGTTCGAGCGGCAATCAATTCTACGGTTACGTGAATGTGACTCGCTTCGCGTTCCACGCTGCCTTCCACCACGTAGTTAACGCCTAGCTCATCCGCGATCTGCTTCAGGTTGCGGTCAGCTCCTGGTTTGTAACGCATCACGCTGGTCCGGCTGATCACCTTCAAATCCGCGATTTTCGCCAGGTTTAACAGGACTTCGCGATGCACGCCTCCGGTGAAGACATTGTCCTGTTGGTCGCTACTCCCATTCTCGAATGGAAGAACCGCGACGCTTTTCTCCCGTTGCGCGGCGGCCTGGGCGGCGGCTTGCTCGCGTAATTTCGTCTGCCGCTGCCAGACCCACAGTCCGATCGCGAGCCCAACCACTAAAATCACCGCCGATGCCGCAGTGAGGAAAAGGCGGCGCCGCCTAACGAGCTGTTGCCGGCGAAGTTTTAGCGGGAGGATCGGGTTTCCAACTTCATCTTTGTAAAGACTGACTACCCCAATCCGGACGCCGTGCTTCACTTCCATCTCTCCCAGCGGGTGGAGCTGCGCCTTCCACTCCCCGTGCTGAGCCAGGTCATCCGCCGAGCGTTTTGATAGCAGAATATGTTCGGAATCGCCGCAATCCATCACCCGCTGGGCAATGTTGACGCCCGCCCCGGCAAGATTTGGCCGGTCATCGACATGCGAAATCTTCTCTACTGGCCCGCTGTGAATTCCCATCCGCAGTGGCAGGTCCGAGTGGCGCCCCAAGGCCTGGCTGATTTGTATCGCGCATCGCGCCGGAGCGTCCGGGCTGGTGAAGAATACGAGCACCATACCGTCGCCGGTGGGTAAGCGTAAGAGTTTGCCGCTGGCGTCGGCCGAGCGGACCTGCTCGGTCTCGCGAACAACCCGGTTCAGTTCCTCAAGTTTTTCCCGCTGCTCGTTAGTCAACAGCTTGGAATAACCCACGATGTCAATGAACAACACATGGCCAATCTCAAGCCGAGAATCGCGGTCTTCACTCATGATCGACGGTTAATACACGGTTTTCGGCTCCGGCCCCGCGAGGATTTTCTGGAAGCGCGGATCGTTCCGCAGCGGATCCCACTCCCAGCGCCACCTCAGATCGGCAATCGTCATGCTGTAGATCGCGTCCTCAGTGAGATTGGCCGGAAGGGTCAGCAAATGCTCGATTAACTCGATCGCCTGATCGGATTGACCGGTCCGTGCAAAAATTAATGCCAGGCCCGCGGAAGCATCGTTCTTTTGCAGCGGCGAAGCGGCCGCCGCGATTTCAACCGCGCGTCGGCCCTCGCGAATGGCTTCGTCTTTGCGCCCCAGAAAGGCATCGATCAATCCAAGATTGATATATGAGTAATAGTCGTTAGGGGAAGCGGTCCTGAGCTTCTCGATCTCCTGCCGCGCGGCATTGAGCATACGCTCAATGCCGGCGCGGTCGCCGCCCCTGGCCACCGCGAGCAAAGCTTCGTACATTAGCTTCGGATGTGGCTCGTCTTCGAAGGCTTTCGCGGGCAACTCGCCGAGAAGTCGTTCCGCGGTCACAAAATCGCGGTCGAGAATCGCCAGTTCGAATTGGAAAAACTTACGGACCTCTGGTCGGTCATCTTCAGGGCCACTTGGAGCTCGGGCCAGCTCTTGCTTCAATAGATCGAGCTGCCCAGTCCTCCGGAATTCGTCCCACGCGCGAGCGTACATTCCATGCCCTTGGGAGCGGTGAAGAATGGCTCGGACCCGGTCTCCCGTCCGCTCTGCTTCGGGCCAATCTCGTACGTCGCGCAGCGTCATGGCCAGCATGCGCAGCCCGTTAGTATCGCGTGGGTCCAGAATCTCGGCCCGGCGCAGCGCGGCGATTCTTTCGCGAATCTTGTTTTGTTGCCTGTAAACGGTGGCACGGATCTGCCACACCTCCGCCGAATTCGGCAGCAATTTTTCCGCCTCCACCAGTTCTACCAGCGCGCGATCAGACTCGTCTGCGCTCCAATAACAATAGGCCAGCGCGAGCCTGGCCTCGCCCATTCCAGGCCGGAGACGCAAAGCCTCCTCAGCTTCAGCGAGAGCTTGTGCCCTAAGGATCGGATCGCCATCGGGTCCCGACGAGGCGCTGCTGAGTCGCATCGAACGCCGGGCCCGCGCGAGCGCAAAGGCCGGATCAAGGTCGATGGCCTGTTGATACAGTTTGATTATCGCTTCGGGATCCGCGTCCGAAGTCATGAGCCGAAGTTCCAACTCCCGTGCCCGCAGATAGAGGAGATAAGCCTCCGGATTCTCGGTCGGCTTGGTCGCGACTATGCTCATTTCACCTGGGGTAAGCGTGGCCTGCAATTCGCGTGCGATTTCGAGCGCCACTTCGCCTTGCAACGAAAGCACATCGGTCAGACTCCGCTCGTAACCTTCCGACCAGACCTGCTTATCGTTGCGCGTATCGATCAGTTGAACGTTGATGACGCAATGATTGCCGGAACGGCGCACACTGCCTTCGAGCACGTGCGACACACCAAGTGCCTGGCCAATTTCACGCAGCTTACCAGCAATAGCTGTCCCTCGATACGTCATAACCGAGGCACGGGCGATGACGGTGAGTTCTTTGATTTTTCCCAAACGCGTTAGGACATCATCTTGAATGCCGTCGGCGAAGAAGGCGTCATCCTTCTCCGCGCTCAAGTTTTCAAAGGGCAAGACAGCGATGCTCTTCTCGGAAATGGGCGGCGCCGTTTCGGAAGGGTGCGGGGCAGCGCGAAAGAAGGTCGACAACGCCGCCGCCACAGTTAGCACACCCACAACGGTGGCGGCGCCAAATAGCACTCGTTTTCGGGTGCGACCGGCTCGCTCCTTTTGCTGCGCCAATCTTACTTTCGCCGGCAGCTCGGGATTGCCCACCTGCTTGGTGTGCAGGTTAACGATCGCAACGTTGATTCCGTGTTTAACCTCGACTTCACCCAAATCATGCAAATAGGGTTGCCACTGGCGGTATTGGATCAAATCTTCCGCCGCGCGTTTCGAGAGCAGAATGTGCCCAGCGTCACCCAGGTCCATGACCCGTTGCGCTATATTGATGCCGGCACCGGCGATGTTGGAGCGGTCGTTCACATCCATTACGCCGCTGACTGGACCTGTATGAATGCCCATGCGCACACGCAGCCGGGAATTACCACTTAATGCTTCCGCGATTTCTACGGCGCAACGGACGGGCGCTTCAGCGTTGGTAAAGAAAACCAGCGCCATTCCGTCGCCCGTGGGCAGTCGCACGAGCTTGTTTTCAGCTTCAGCGGCGCGAAATTCTTTGGTCCGGCGGACAATTTCGTTAACTTGTTCCTGAAGTTCGCGCTGCTCGTCGATCAGCAACTTGGAGTAACCGACCAGATCGATAAACAACACGTGCCCGATCTCCAGTTGCGCCTGACCACCATTATCTGCTGCCATCATTGCTTATTTGATCGCGGCGGCGCGATCGCGAGCTCAACCGGTGCTTTCGTGGTCGGATCCATCGAGCAGCGTCAGATATGGCCCCAGAGTATCGATTCCCGTCTGGCCGCTGACCAGCGCAATTGCAAGGAGAGGCGCTTTGAAAGCGCCTCGGCGGTTGCAAACCGCCGTTCCTTCAGCCTGAACTTGCCGCTACGGACGGTGTAGTTTAAGTAACGCTTGCGATAGGGTCGGCCGTCTTCTCTGCATCACGCGGTAAGCGTTGGGCGTTGAGCTTTGAGCGTTTGATTCTTAAGTCTTAAAATCAGAACCTCTTCGTTTACTGGCTTAAACTGACCGGCCGGTGGGATCGTAGAGGAAAGTTGGATAGTGAATGTTTGATCCAAGCGCCTCGGGAGGATCCTGACCGAACACGTTGTTACAGCCAAGGGCGAGAGTAGTCCCATTCAAAAAGCGTTTCCAACCGCACGCATCATAGCTGGCGGTTCTTGCACTAACGACTGATTTCGCGTCTTTACCAGTGGTCCTATCAAGTGGCCAAACGGCCGCAAGTTTTTCCCTAACAAACGCACGGGGTTTAGGGTCACAACGCCGCCGGACAGGATTCTATCGCGGAAATGGTTGTTTCGCCTGTTCCGTGAGCGATTGAAAGCGCGGATCTGTCCGCAGACCGTCGAATACCGGATCGTATTTCAGCGGTCCGTACCATTCGCCACCCGGCGCATGGACTAAAGTTGTTAACGTCTGGATGGCGCGATCGTGCTCGCCCGCGTATAGGTAAGCATAAGCCAGCCATTTTGCCCGGCCCATATTGTTCATTGAATCTGCCGCTAACGGGTGCTTCTGAACGGATTCTTCGGCGATACGAATAGCCTCGTCCTTTTCTCCAAGCATCATTTTGATCGCACTCACGGCACTGGACAGGTTGCCATCGGGTCTATCACTACCAGGCTTTCCAAGCTCCTCCTGTAGACGCTTTTCGGACTCGCCAGCCGCTTGTGTCGGCCGCCATTCCTTGGTGACGAATTGAAGCTCGAGCTCGTATTGCCAGCGCTCCTGTTCCAGCTCCGGATATTTTGTCGCTTCAGCTAACACCCTTCGAGCTTCCTGGTAGTCATGTTTCCACATGGCGATATCAAACAGATAACCGAAGTCGTCGGCGACAATGGGGTTCAGGCCCTCCAATTCTTTGTTGCCGGCTTCGACGTCACCCCTTAACCGCATCGTATTGGCTCCTTCTATGCGAATTCGCCTGGCCCGCTGCGGAAACCGTTTTATCAGTAGCGCCCGCATCTGATCGCATTCGGCCCACCACCGGAGATTAACGGCTGCCCCGCCGGCGTGGATGTGACCCCACAGATCCTGTGGGTTCAGCTCCGTTACCCGCAGGAATTGATTGTACGCTTCCTGCCATCGACCGAAGCGCCGATAAAGAAGGGCACGGGTCAAAGTAACCTCAGCGTTGTTGGGCAGAGACTCGGCCGCTTGCTCCAGAATCGACAACGCTTTTGCGAAATCGTAATAGCCGTAGTAGACGAGACGAGCTTGAGCAAGCTCAGTCTCGCCGGCCTTGGGCGACAGGTGCTGAGCCTCCTTCAAAGCTGCTTCCGCCCGCGAGCGGTATTCGACGTTTGGCGGTTGGATTGTTCGGAAGAGCTGGACGTTCGCTTCTACCAAGGCCCAGTAAGCAGCGACGAAATGCGGATCGCGGGCGATGGCTTGTTCCAGCAGCTGCACGGCCTGTTTGTTTTGTGCGGCGTCATCTGGAACCTCCATCAAAGCCCGGGCCCGGATGTAGCTTTCAAACGCCCCCATATCCTGGGTAACCTTGTCGGCGAGCTCGGTGCGTTCCCGCTGAGATAGCTTGGCGCCTAACTGATTGCTGATTCGCTGAGCTATTTCGGTTTGAAATTCCAGAACGTCTGCCACATGACCGTCGTACTGCTGTGCCCAAACGTGTAAGTCGGTGCTGGCATCGATCAACTCCGCCGCCACCACTACATGATCTTTCTCCCGTTGGACGGTCCCTTCCACTACGAAGGCGACGCCCAGATCCTCGGCAATTCGTTTCAGGTTGCGCTCGGTTCCCGGTTTGTACTTCATTACACTGGTCCGGCTGATCACCTTGAGATCGGCAATTTTGGCCAGATTGGTCAACACCTCGCGGTGAACCCCGCCCGTTAGGATAGCGTTATCCGGATCAGTGCTAAGACTTTCGAAAGGCAGGACTGCAACGCTATGTTTCAAATTCCCAGCACGCGCGTGTTGCTGGCTGCGCCAAAACCAAAAGAAAAATGCGCCAATGGCAAGCAACCCAGCCACGCTGCCTAACACGAGCGATCGTTTGCGTCTGACTCGTTGTCTCTGCCCGCGAATTTTGGACGGGAGGCGCGAATTACCGACCTCGTCGCTCCAGAGGTTTGCTACCTGCACCTTCACTCCGTGCTTGACCTCGCACGAGCCGAGGTCGTGTAACAGCGGACGCCAGCGTTCGTACTCGGCCAGATCATCCGCCGCGTGTTTGGAGATCAGAATGTGACCCGCATCGGCGCAGTCCATTACTCGTTGGGCGATATTGATACCGGCGCCGGCTACGTTCGCCCGGCCGCTCACGTCCACCACTCCGCTGACCGAACCACTGTGGATGCCCATTCGCACCTTGAGATTGGGATCTGTCTTCAGAGCTTGGGCCAGCGCTACCGCGCATTGCGCCGGTTCTTCCGGACTGCTGTAAAACACCAGCGCCATTCCGTCGCCGGTCGGGATTTTCAAAAGGCGATCTGCTTTTTCTGCGATCCGAAACGGCTCACATTCTTGAACGAGTTCGTTTAGGCTGGCGACGACTGCATTCTGCTCTCTGGTAGCCAGTTTGGAATAACCGACAATGTCGATGAACAGGACGTGCGCGATCGCGAGCTCCACCGGCGCTTTAGTGGTCCGATCCATCAAGGTACAGCTGCAACTGATTATCTATTTAGGCGAACGCCTGGCCAGCTGAATTACCGGGAGAGGCTTTTGAAAACGTCTCGGCGGTTGCAAACTGCCTCTCCTTGTATCCTCTTTGCAGCGTTGAGCGTTGGACGTTTGCTCTTAATATTGCCAACCTGCAATCGATTACGATTACGATTACGAGCACCATCAAAACACACCGTCAGGTTGCCGAACATGCTGCACGTGTGCCATCACCATTAGACATCCGTCATTCATCATTTCCGGAATGAAATACATCCCTACCATCGGTCTCGAGGTCCACGTCCAGTTGAAGACGCGATCGAAAATGTTCTGTGGCTGTCCGGTCGAGTTTGGAGCTGAACCGAATACGCACACCTGCCCAACCTGTCTCGGGCTGCCCGGGGCGTTACCGGTGATGAATCATGAAGCGGTGCGCATGACCGTCCTGACCGGTTTGATGTTGGACTGCCATATCGCGCCGAATTCCAAATTCGATCGAAAGAATTATTTTTATCCGGATCTGCCGAAGAATTATCAAACTTCGCAGTATGACTTGCCGCTTTGTTCCGGGGGCAGTGTTCCGCTTCACGATCTGGCCTACCCGAAGGATGCGCAGAAGAGCATCGCTACGCCGGATAAGGAAGTTCACCTGGTCCGGATCCATCTGGAAGAAGACGTCGCCAAAAGCTTTCACTTCGAAAGCTCGACCGGCATCGACTTCAATCGCGCCGGTACGCCATTGATGGAGATCGTTAGTCACCCGGAAATTGATTCACCGGAAGAAGCGTTCGCTTATCTCACATCGCTCAAGCAAATCCTGATTTACGGCGGAGTCAGCGATGCCGACATGGAAAAAGGGCAGCTGCGATGCGATTGCAATGTCTCGGTGCGGCCAGAAACGCAATCGGACTTCGGGGCTAAGATCGAGATCAAAAATATGAACTCGATCAGCGGAGTGCGTCGCGCTTTGAGTTACGAACTGCAGCGGCAGGTGGAAGCGCTGCAGAAGGGCGAAGAATTAAAACAGGAGACACGAGGTTGGGACGACGCCGCTGGGCAGACTTTTCTGATGCGGACCAAGGAATCGGCTCACGATTATCGCTACTTTCCTGATCCCGACCTGGTGCCAGTCATCAGTTCTTCCCTTGTGGAAGAGGTTAGGCCGCGTGTCCCTGAAATGCCCATGGCCAAGCGGGGCCGGTTCGTGGAGCAGTATCAGGTCAGCGCTTACGACGCGGGCGTGCTCGCCGACGATCTCGATCTCGCACGATATTTCGAAACTGCCGCGCATGATTCAAAGCGGCCAAAGAATATCGCCAACTGGATCCTGAACGACCTGCAAAGCGCGTTAAGCCAGGCAGGCAAGACCATTAATGATTGTCCAATTCCTCCAGCTGCATTGGATGAGTTGGTCACACTGATCGATTCCGGAAAGATCAGCGGTAAACAAGGGAAGGAAGTCTTTGCCGATATGTTCGCCAGCGGAAAGCCGGCGGCCCAAATCGTTCACGAAAAGGGGATCGAACAGTTGAGCGACACCGGTGCGCTAGAAGCGATTTGTGATGATGTGATCGCCAAGAATCCAAAACCGGCGGACGATTTTCGTGCCGGTAATCCGGCATCATTGAACTTCCTGAAGGGGCAGGTGATGAAGTTGTCGAAGGGCAAAGCCAATCCGCAGTTAGCCGGCGAAATCCTGGAGCGAAAGCTGAAACTCGCAGACGGGCGAATGAATCGAGTAGTGGAGTAATGCGAGTAATGGAGTGTTGAGGTAGAACAGAGAGCCGGTTGTTCCACATTACTCCAACATCCATCGCTGCATGCGCATCCTCATCGCTCCTGATAAATTCAAGGGCTGTTTGCCTGCGGGTGAAGTTGCCAAAGAGATCGCTGCTGGTGTCCGGCAAATCTTGCCCACCGCGGAGATTGATCTGATGCCGATAGCCGACGGTGGCGACGGTACCGCTGAGGTAATCTGCAATGCACTTGGTGGATCGTGGGTGACGTGCCGGGCACACGATCCGATAGGCCGGCAGATTGAATGTCGTTACGCAATTGTGACCGCCCGCAAACTCGCGATTATCGAGATGAGTGAAGCTGCGGGGATGCGTCGCCTGAGCGAGGCCGAGTTGGACCCGCTCCGGGCAACCACCTTCGGCGTTGGTCAGCTGATCCTGGATGCCGCTCGTCGCGGCGCCCAAACCGTGATTGTCGGCCTGGGCGGCAGCGCCACTAACGACGGCGGGTTTGGACTCGCCCGGGCCTTCGGATTTCGATTTTTCGACGGCGAAGGCATGCAGGTGCGCATTGCCATCAACAAATTGCGAACTCTTAAGCAGATCGAATCGCCCCGGAGCCTAACGTTGCCTCGGGTCATCGCTGCGGCTGATGTCCAGAATCCACTTTATGGCCGACGCGGTGCCACTCGCGTGTTCGGTCCTCAAAAAGGGGCGACAACAATGGAGCTCCTGTTGCTGGAGAAATGTTTGAAGCGGCTGGGAAAGGCGGCATCGCGACAGATCCGCCGCGTTAGTCCCAAAACAGCCGGAGCGGGAGCGGCTGGAGGACTTGGATTCGGTTTGATGGTATTCGCCGGCGCAACCTTGCGTCCCGGCTTTGAATTGGTGGCGGAAATGATTGGGCTCGATTCCCGAATCCAAAAAGCAGATGTCATCATTACGGGGGAAGGCCGGTTGGATGAGCAAACGCCGGATGGCAAGGCACCGGCCGGCATTCTTCAGCTCGGGCGCCGTCATCAGAAGCGAGTGTTCGCGATTGTGGGCGAATCCGAAGGCGGCGCGGCGGAAGCATTCGATGGTGTTTGGCAGTTGCTGGCCGACGGATCAGACCGCGCTCATAGTATCGCGATGGCACGCGAGCTGTTGCGCCAGACCGCGGGTGAGATGGCCAAACAGTGGAATCCAGAACGGCGCTAATCTTCGGCGGATTGCTTTAAACATCCGCAAGGCTCTGGTGTCCAACTAGAAGCACTTTTCTGGTCGAGCTTCGCCGTGAACGAAGAATAGTATTTTTTTCCAGCGCCGTCTCGCCGAATATAACCCCGTTCGATGGATCACCTTTCGCCCCACGGCGTCACTCCTTTCGTCTTTTCCGATCCAGCCGGTAAACGCTGGCCCCGGCTGAGGCTGGTCCTGCTCGTCACCGGGATTTTGGCTCTGCTCGGAACGGTGGTGTTCGTCCAAACCTTGTTTGTCGCTCCACAAATGCGGGCTCCGGTGACGTTGCGTCAGTTGAAAGGCCAGCTCAAGGCGCTCCAGACTATTAATCCAGCCGGCCAACCGTCAGCGGCGTCGCTGCTCTGGCAGAAGTTTGGGGCGGCCCGGCAGGCTGCGAGAAAGGTCCCGGCCCCGGCGCCTGTTCCCTCTGCCAAACCGCGGAAGAAGGCGCCCGATAATGAAGTGCGTCTGGCGTTCTACATCAACGGCGACGCCTACAGTTATACCTCATTGGAACAGCACGCGGCGCAAATCACACACGTTTGTCCCGAGTGGATGGCGCTGGTGAATGGGAGTGGCGAGTTGCAGATCGACGCTGACGCGCGACTGCCGAAGCTTGCGGCAAGCAAAGGAATCGCGCTGATGCCACTCCTCACCAATCTGGTGGGAGACCGGTGGCAGCCGGAAGCGGTTGAAAATTTAGCCCATGGTCCGTTAGACCGGCAGGATCGTTTCATTCACGAGGTGGTGAATGTGTTGCGCAATGCCAAGGCTGCGGGCGTGGTGGTGGAATGGGAGCAAATCGATCCCGCCTACAAAAAAGACATAACCGCATTTGTGGACCGGTTCACCGATGCGCTGCATGACGACCACAAGGAACTGTGGTTATGCGTTCAGCCCGGACAGGAACTGGATTATATCGACTTCGAAGCTTTGTCCGAGAACGTCGACCGGTTTGTTGCGCTGCTGTTCGACGAGACGTCGGACATCGAGGCGCCAGGTCCGCTGGCATCCCGGTCGTGGTTCGAAGGATGGCTACGCGTGCTGCTGGAGGATTCGGATGCGAAGCAATGGATCATTGCCATGGGCGGCTACGGCTACGATTGGACTGAGGGCGCAAGAAAGGCGGAAATGATCAGTTTTCCGGAGGCGATGAGCCGCGCCAGTAATGCCGAGATCCCTTCGGCCTGGGTCGCTGGACCCGATTACAATCCCTACTTTTACTATGCGGACGCGGGCAAAGTGCACACCGTCTGGTTTCTCGATGTTGTAACCATGCTGAACGAGTTGCGGCTGGTCCGGGAGCTCCACGCCGGCGGTTTCGCGCTCTACCGGTTAGGCACCGAGGACACTGCGATTTGGAACGCGCTCGCCGTCGATGGCAAGTTCAAGATGGATAAGGAGACGCGGCAATCCATCGAAGTTTTGAAGGGGACCGACACGATTACCGATCTCGGTGATGGCGAGATCGTTACGGTAGATGAAGATCGCGCGGACGGTCAGCGCAAACTGGAAGTCGATAACGACGGTTACCTAACAGCGAGCTACCTCAAGTTTCCGCATTTCCCTACACTTTATCATCAGGGAGCGGGTGGCGAACACCAGGTGGCAATCACCTTTGATGACGGACCGGATCCGGACTGGACACCGAAGATCCTGGACATTCTAAAGGCGGCCAACGTCAAGGCAGCGTTCTTCCTCGTGGGGGTAAACGCCGAACGTTATCCCTGGTTAGTCCGGCGAATCGTGGATGAAGGTCACGAGATCGGTAATCACACTTACTATCATCCGAACCTCGCCCTTTGCTGGCCCGAGCACGTCCGACTCGAGTTGAATGCGACGCAGCTTCTCCTCGAAACGATTGCCGGCCGCGCCACCACTTTATTCCGACCGCCTTACGCCGCTGATACCAGCCCCTCGAAAGTCAGCGAGCTGTCGGCGCTCCAGATTGCTCAAGACCTCGGCTATTTGGTCGTTCTGGAGAATATCGATCCGCAGGATTGGGCGCGTCCGGGCGCGGACATTATTCTTCATCGGATCAAACAACAACGTCGCGACGGCAGCATCATCCTTTTGCACGATGCCGGTGGCGACCGGGCTCAGACGGTGGAGGCGCTTCCGCAAATCCTGGATTGGCTAAAAACGCGGGGAGACATCGTCGTTCCATTGAGCACGTTGCTCGGAACCACGCGTGACGAAGTAATGCCACCGCTGGAGGGACAGGGTCAATCGTTATCCCGGATTGTGAGCAGCACCGGTTTCCGGATTTATCATGCGATCGAAGAATTCCTGTGGGCGTTCATGATCGTGGCTACAGCGCTGGTGGTGATCCGGACCCTTACCGTTATCTGGTTAGCCTATCGGTTTCGCCGTTCGCCAAAAGTCGAAGTAGCGATTCCGGTCAGCGTTCTCATCGCAGCCTACAATGAAGGAAAGGTCATCGCTGCGACTCTGCGCTCGCTTCTTTCCACCGATTACAAAGGTGAAGTTGAAGTCATCGTGGTAGATGATGGATCACAGGACTCGACTGCTGCTGAAGTGGAGCAGATTATTGCGGCAGACAAGCGGGTCCGCCTGATTCAACAGGAGAACCGCGGAAAAGCGAGAGCGCTGCAGCGCGGCCTGGCAGCGGTTCGTCACGATGCGGTGGTATTCATCGACGCGGACACTCATTGCCAGCGAGACACGTTGCCGAGGCTTCTGGAGCCGTTAGCCAATCCGGCGGTCGGTGCAGTTTCCGGACACGCGAAAGTGGGAAACCTCCGAACGTTCATCGCTCGTTGTCAGGCCCTGGAATATACCTGCGGCTTCAATCTTGATCGAAGAGCTTACGATCGTTGGAACTGCATCACGGTGGTGCCTGGTGCCATCAGTGCAGTCCGAAAGAGTGCGATTGACGAGGCCGGCGGGCTGAGCCTGGAGACGCTGGCCGAAGACACCGATTTGACGCTGGCTCTGCACAAGGAGCGGCAGCGCATCGTGTACATGCCGGACGCAATTGCCTGGACGGAAGCGCCCGAGAGCGTCCGGACTCTGGCTCGCCAGCGCTCGCGCTGGGCCTACGGCACCTTGCAATGTTTGTGGAAGCACCGCGATATGGTGTTCAACTGGAACTATCGCGCCCTCGGCTGGTTTAGCCTACCGAGTGTGTGGTTCTTCCAGATCGTTTTGGTTGCTCTCACACCGCTGGTCGATCTGTTTCTGCTGGTTTCGCTTCCGTTCGGCGCATGGCGCGCTCTGCTGCCGTTCGTGATCACCTTTCTGGCAATGGATGTGATTCTGGCGAGCCTCGCCTGCATCCTCGAGAAGGAAAACGTATTGCGGGCTTGGCGCATTCTGCCGATGCGGCTGATTTACCGGCCAATGCTCAGTTATTGCATCTGGAAGGCGATCCTGCGCGCGCTGAAGGGCGCCTGGGTCAGCTGGGGCAAGCTCGAGCGGACTGCCTCCGTCCCGGTTCGGGCCTAACCGGATCGGAAATCCGAAGCTCGAAGTCCGAAGCTCGAAACGGTGCAACAAGAGCCGATTAACCATAGCGGAAATGCATTTCGTGCTTTGAACCTTCGAATTTGTTTCGGAATTCGGATTTCGAGCTTCGTGCTTGCGATTTTGCTCGCGTTTACCTCCTGCCAAAAACGTCCGAGTAGTCAAACGGCGGTTGACCCTAACCAACCGGTGGAAGTCGTTATGCCGGCTCACGGCGCTTACACCGGCGCGTTCATGGATTTCGGAGACGAAGAGGATGATGTAACTCTAGAAACCATTGAAGAGTTCGAGGAGATGGTCGGCAAACATCAGGCGATCATCGCCTCATCGAGCTACTGGGGTGAGCAGAACTTCCCCACAGCGAATTTGAACATGTTGTGGCGGCACGGTTCTTTGCCTCTCGTTTTTTGGTCGCCCTGGGACAAACCTTACGTTCAGGCCCGCGGCCCCGACAAGTTTAGCCTAACGAACATTCTGGCCGGACAATGGGACACCTACATCGACCAGTGGGCGGACGCGGCCCGCGAGTTTGGCCATCCGATGGTGGTCGCTTTCGGTGTAGAAATGAATGGCGACTGGTTCCCGTGGTCTGGCACGTTTTACGGAGGCGACGACTGGGACGATGACGCGGACAATTGGAAGGGTCCTGAAACCTTCCGGCGCGCCTACCGCTACGTGGTCGATCGGGTGCGCGCGCGCGGAGCGATGAACATCAAGTGGATGTTTCACACCAATAATTATTCCTATCCGCTGGATACCTGGAATTTCGCGCCGGCCTACTATCCAGGATCCGATTACGTCGATTGGTTAGGCTTGAGCGTTTACGGCCAGCAATTCAAAGACGAAGCTAACCCCGACATTCCATCGCTGGTGGATTGGCCCTACAAAGAGCTTTCCGATTTGGATGCGAGCAAGCCGGTCATGGTCGCAGAGTGGGCGACGGGCGATTTCCCTTTTTCTCCCGATGAACGGGGAATGCTCAAGCCGCAGTGGATCAAACAGGCGCTGGAAATGTTTCCCAGCCGTTACCCGCGAATTAAAGCGGCGGTGTATTGGCACGAACGCTGGCAGAACGCCGATCAATCTTACAGCAACCTCCGGGTGAACTCGTCCGTGGAATCACTGAAGGCGTACCGGGACGGGGTGGCCAGCCCTGATTGGATCGGCAACCTAATTCTGCGCCCATTGCCGAAGCAGTAGAAGCTGCACAGTGATTTCTGCTTATAGCGGCGGTCTCTGACCGCTGCATTAATCCGCAGAACAAGTGATGTGGCCCGAGGGGATTGGACCGTCACAGACCGCCGCTACAAAGGAGCCTTCTGACAATTTGGGCTCGACCTTAGACAAAATACCCGTTTGGCGGCGTCTCAATTCTGAAAGACCGTGGAAAGGTCATGGAGAATGTCGCAACCCATGAAGATTGGAAAGTTTGTTTGTCGGAAGTTGGGCCCGGGCTCGTGTTATTTGCCAGGCAGTGGGTCCAATCACTGGCCGACGCGGAAGACATTGTTCAGGAAGCTTTTGTGCGTTTTTGGCGAAGGAATCACAACATCACCAACCGCGCGCTCCTCTATGCCACGGTCCGTTCCATCGCGCTGGATCGCATACGCGGCGACAGCCGCAGAGCTCGTCGGGAGGCGCTCGTTGTCGCCGACACTGAGCAGTCGGTCGAGCCGCAGTTCCAGGTGGAGGACGATTCTCAGCGGGTGGTGGTCGGCGCCCTTGATCGGTTGCCTAAGGATCAACGCGAAGTGCTGGTTATGAAGATCTGGAATGAACTCACCTTCGCCGAGATCGCAGAAGCTTTGGGCATTTCGCAAAACACCGCCGCTTCTCGCTATCGCTACGCCCTCGCCTCTCTCCGCAAGATTTTGCCACCGCAATGAATGATTTTTCTGATCTCGAAGCTCAGCTGAAAGCGATCCGGCCGGCGCCGTTGCGGGAAAGCTTTATCGGACGCGTTGAAAGCGAGATCAACCAGCCAGAAATGCCGCTTGAAGAGCCGCATAACGTCATTCGGCCGATCCAGTTTCGAACCGGATGGATCGTCGGACTCGGACTGGCGGCGGCAGCGGCAGTGCTTCTTCTGGTGCGCGTGAACTTTCAGCCGCCCCGTGGTTCTGCCAGGACGGCAGCCGCGTCGGCTCAACCCACGGCGACG
This sequence comes from Chthoniobacterales bacterium, assembly GCA_045809745.1. Classification (GTDB taxonomy): domain Bacteria; phylum Verrucomicrobiota; class Verrucomicrobiia; order Chthoniobacterales; family UBA10450; genus DATFCK01. The sequence continues at coordinate 15,144 of JBJMXE010000024.1, forward strand.
TCGGCGCCGCTACCCGCTAAGACTTTACCAAACTCGTTTGTGCCGGCGGGATCCACCCAGGTTGTCTATCACAAACGCGACGAGGGATTGCTGTTTGCGCAGAATAGCGAAGAGCCGATGCGCCGGCTGCGTTCGATCACCCGGGAAACGCTGCAATGGAAAAATCCGGCAACTGGAGCATCGCTCAGCGTGTCCTATCCGAGCGAGCACGTAGAACTCGTGCCCATCTCTGCCCAATGAGGCGCAGAATTTTCGAAGACTAACCTTAACCTAACAACATCCATGAAAATACAATCGATCGCACTTATTAGCGTGGCATTGCTGTTGCCGGTGGCGACAGCACTCACGCAAGGACCACCTGCACCACCGGCTCCGCCTGCACCACCGGTCCTTCCGACTCCGGGAAACGGTCACGGGCCTCATTTTGATAGAGGGCCCAAGGTGCCGGTTATCTTTCTCGGAGTCGAGAGCTCGCCTCTCCCGAGTGTAGTCAGTGACCAGATGAACCTTCCGAAAGGATTCGGATTGGTCGTCGATTATGTCGTTCCGGATAGTCCGGCGGCAGCGGCCGGCGTTCAGCAAAACGATATCCTGAAAATGTTGAACGATCAGATCCTGCTCGAGCCTAACCAGCTCCGGAAACTTCTTCAGAGTTTTCCTGATGGAACAACAGTCACCCTAACGGTCATCAGAAAAGGCCAGGAGCAAAAGCTCACCGCCAAACTCACCAAGAAAGACGTGCCGAAACGCAACGCCTCGATGGGACCGGGCGGGAACAGGGACTTCGACTTTCACTTTGGCGACATGGGAAACATGGACTTCGGCGAACTGAAGGAACACCTCAACGACATGAAGGAACAGTTGAAGGACCAGGTTGCTGCACAGAAAGACGTAATCCGGGAAACGGTGATGAGAGCTCAGGAACAGGCTGAGCGCGCCCGCGAAGCAGCTCAACGAGCTGTCGACCATCAGATTCAAGTCCAGAATACAAACGGAAATGCGCTGCGCACGACTCGCATCGACGTCGACAATGCTCGTATCGTGTTCTCCGACGACAAAGGCGAGCTGCGGCTGGAGCCGGTGGGAGGCAAAAGAATCCTGACGGTGAAGGACCCAAAAGGGTTGCTTCTATTTAGCGGCCCCGTCGAAACGCCGGAGGACGTGGGGAAATTGCCTCCGGACGTTCGCCAGCGTTTCGACCAGTTGCAGCAAAGTGAATTGCCTTCCATCGCGTCCCGCCCCGCGCAAAACGACGATGAGGACACAGACGATGGTGACGATGATTCGGACAGCGACGATGACGACTCAAGTGCCGCACCGGAGCAAGTATCCATTACACCGCAGGCATTTCCCCGCAGTTTGTTGCCTCTGCATACCATCATTATTTAAGGCAGAGCTCCGCCGAGCTTCTTAACCTGGTTGGGCAGCCGCAACCGGTTTAGCGGCGGTTCAGCCGCTCGGCGGGGTTTGCCCCCGGATAATTGAGCCGACCAACGCCGGTCCAATTTCCGCATTCTCAAACTTTTGAGCTGTCGGGACAGTATTGCTCGATCGGCCGGCACAGTTACAGTGCCACCGAATGTTGAACTGCTTCGTTCGGCCTAACGAAAATCGGTCTGTCGTTAAATCCGGCTGGTGTCTGCCATTTGGCTGGCCGGCATACCGCAGGGCGGCCGTAGCCCTTTCGTTGGCGCTGTTTCTTCAAGTACATAACGCATTTGCGCAGCAGGCCACCCCGCTTCCTTCGGCCAGTCCGTCACTCGAGCAACGCGTAGCCGATCTGGAAGCGTACCTCAATAACAGCGGTCGTGGCGCAGATGCGCAGAACGCGCCGGTCGTATCGGCTATTCCGGGTCCGGGCCCCGGCCATAACGCGTGGCTGATGACGTGCGCCGCCCTGGTTTTGTTTATGACGTTGCCCGGCCTCGCGCTTTTTTACGGAGGTCTCGTCCGCGCCAAAAACGTGCTGTCGGTCCTTGCCCAGTGTTTCGGCATCGCCGGCATGGTCGCAATTCTGTGGTGGCTGATTGGATATTCACTGGTGTTCTCTCGCGGTTCGCCGTTTCTCGGCGGCGTTCAATTCGCTTTTTTGCGCGGAGTGACTTCGCAACCGAATAGCGATTATTCGTTCTGGGTCTCTCACAACGTGTTCTCGATGTATCAACTGATGTTCGCGATTATCACTCCTGCACTAATCATCGGTGCGATCGCGGAACGAATCCGGTTTGCCGCAGTGATGATGTTCGTGGCGATCTGGATGTTTGCCGTCTATTTCCCGATCGCTCACATGGTCTGGGGAATTGATGGCTGGATGAACGGTATTGCGAATCCGGCCGCTGCGATTCATGCGATCGATTTTGCCGGCGGAACAGTCGTTCACATGACCTCCGGCTGGTCTGCGCTCGTGCTCTGCATTCTGCTCGGCCACCGCCTCGGCTTCGGCCGGGAAATCCTCGCGCCTCACAGCATGGTCTTGTGCATGATCGGCACGGGGATGCTTTGGGTGGGTTGGTATGGTTTTAATGCGGGCAGCGCTTTGGCCGCCGATGGGATCGCCGCAAACGCTTTCACCACCACCACACTGGCCACCGCCGTCGGATCGTTTACCTGGGCGATTCTCGAATATGTTTTAAGGGGTAAACCGAGCGTGCTGGGGTTCTGTTCGGGAGCGGTCGGTGGCTTGGTGGTCATCACTCCCGCGTGCGGATTTGTTGATCCGACTGGCGCGGTATTGATTGGAATCGCGGCTGGTGCCGTTCCATTTGTCGCTTGTACGAAACTAAAATCGTGGCTCGGTTACGATGACGCGCTCGACACCTTCGGCGTCCACGCCGTCGGCGGAACACTTGGTGCATTTCTCACCGGTGTATTTGCCACGGCCACGGTCAATCCGAATTTGGTGAAGTTAGGCGTTCGCGCTCTCTGGTTGGAACAGTTGAAAACGATCGGGGTAACCATTGCGCTGGCAGTGACTGCGAGCGCAGCGATCGGCCTGCTGATTAACGCGGTGATCGGGTTGCGCATCGCCCCCGAGGTTGAACGCCAGGGGCTCGACATTAACGAGCACGGCGAGGAAGGTTATATGACCAATGGTTAGGCCAGCATTTCGGCGGTTCCTGCCGAGGCCGACCAGTAGGTGAGATCCGTTCTACCGACCGAGCACCGAGCCGCTACTAGTCTGAATGTCGCGCTGCATCCGATTTACCTCATCGGTCTGAGGCTCGTTCAATCGGAGATCGAAATCGACTTTTGCCCAGCCTTTGCCGCCGGTTCGAATGGTCGCGCGCGATTTCGGGTAACCGTAAATGTAGGCGGTTAGGGCGTAGGAACCGGCTGGCAGTATTTCAAAAATGTAGTGGCCGCGCGCGTCTGTTTTTGCAGTCGCGATCCTGGCTTTGGCGTCAAGTCGCTGCGCACGAACCTGAGCGTTGCTCACTCCCTTGCCATCTTCCCCAATAACCGAGCCTTGAATCACTTTGTTGTCGCCGGCCCGGACTGAACCGGTCACCAGCACGATTGCCAACCCGATCCACCGAAAGTATCCAAACATAGGCCGACTTTACTGAAGAGGTGAAATACCGGCAAGTGTCCAACGTGAGTCCCGTTCGATGGGATAATCACAAACGGCAGCGGGCGACAGCTTCCGGGACACTGTATTTACTGTCTTGATCAGTGTCGACTAACGACCCGGTCTGGTGGCGGTCGTGTTCATGCGCAGGGTTCGATCCACTCGCGACAGGTCAGTGGAATCCAGCGCGTTGGTTGATGCCGGCGCAATAGCCTCATCAACTTCCACCCAATGCCCGCCAATATGAGTGCCGGGCTCACCCTTCACCCAAACCCAGTGCTTTTTGATGTTCGGATCGCCCCGACGTGTGCGCAGGTCGAAGTCCACCTTCGCCCAGCCGTCATCGCGCGTTTTCACCATCGCGCGCAACTTGGCTGCGTTCTTTACATATGCGGTAATCGAATACGCTCCGACCGGTAATGCCTTGAATTGATAATGTCCCTGCGCATCGGTCTTCGTTATCGCCCGCGGCGTTCCTTTGGCGTCAAGCCGGTCCGCCTTTATTTCCTGGTCGGCCATTGGGTTGCCGTCCAGGCCTAACAACGTTCCCTGGATGGATTTGTTATCCGCCCAGGCAGCAACAGTTCCGAGAGTCAACGCCAGCCACCAACATGCGAACACTCGTGAACGATTCATGCTAGCAGATTATAGAGGCGGCCGATTGAAGGCAAGCCTCGGCGCCTGCTGCGGACCGGGTACACAGAAACGCCAGCGTTGCCTTGTCGGCAGCGCTGGCGCCCAAATTCACGTGATGAAATGCCGGAGGTTAGCGGCTGGGGCCGCTCGCTCCACCCGCTGGATTTAGCACGTTCGACGTGCGAAGAGCCTCTCCATCCACACGTTCCATCGCCGATGCGCCATTACCAGTAGCAGGCTCTTCCACCGTCTCCCAGTGACCACCGCCAATATGGCTGCCGGTTTCGCCAGATACCCATATCTGCCGTTTGCGAGTCCCAGCCTTGTTGCCGGCGATCGCTTTCAGATCGAAATCGACTCGAACAGGTCCAGTCGCCCGGGTCTTCACGCTGGCGACAGATTTGGGGACCTTGTTGATGATGGCGGTGACTTTGTAAGCGGTCAGTTCGAGGCCCTTGAAGTTGTACTCGCCTTTGGAGTCGGTTGTAGTGTCAACGGCCTTGCCTTTGTGATCCAAACGCTCGGCGCGTACTTGGGCGCCGCCGACTAATCTTCCGTCGGTGCCCTTAACGGTGCCGCGAATGGCAAGGCCTTCCGCTTGCGCGGTGGCGATTGATCCCAAGCCTAACAATACCAGTGCGACAATCGTAGAACGAATATTCATAAAGGAGGATGATATCTTACGTCGCCGTAGGCGTTTCCGCAAAAGATTTCATCAGGCAAACGTATTTTCTGCCGGCGGAGGGGATCGAACCCACACGATCTTGCGATCACTGGATTTTGAGTCCAGCGCGTCTGCCAGTTCCGCCACGCCGGCGTTCGGGGAACGTGAAAGTAGCGCGGAGCAGGGGAACCTCAAGCTGTTCCCGGCAAATCTTCCATCGGCTGGAGACCGCGCGGCGCGCCGAATATCTCCCGGAGAATAATCGCCTGCCGCAAGCTTCGGGGACTGCGGAGCAACTGAATCACATCAGATCCGGCGGAGTCAGTCGCAGTCTGGCGCTCGGCCGCGAGCTGCTGCGTGGCTTTGGTGTTTCCAACTCGTTCCAGAGTCTGTGATGGTGTGTCGATCTCATATACCGGCACATCGCGCGGTTGAATCGCAACCGCTGGTTTGGGTTGAAAACCTCTTTGGATCGAAGGGGTGTCCGGTGTTGCCGCGCCGGCTTCGACTTCTTTGCCGGAGGCCGGCATCAACTTTCGCAAGTCGGAGACCGGCGCCATCGTCGTCGGCGGACGTACCGGAGCCACTGGTCGCGGTGGAACATCCGTCCGCGGCCGAACGGGCCGTGGCACGTTTGCACTACGCGGCTGGCCTAGCGCTTCCAGAAACTTTCTGATTTGTTCTTCGTCTGACGCCGGGGATTCCCGTGGTTGTTCGATCTGGTTGGCCGGTGGGGAACTCGACTGTTCGGGAGGCTCCGATGTTTTGGTCGAGCTGGCCGCTTTCGCCAGCAATCGAAAAAGCGCTGCGACGCCGATTAAAATCAGGAAGAGCCAGTTATCGATTGCGGCGAACAAGTGCAAGATCATCACTCGTTAGGCTTCCCGAACGGCTACGTATTCTCCTGCTTTGGCCGATCGGTGCCGGCGATCGATTCGCGCATCGATGTGTCGGCCTGGACGTTTTTCATTCGGTAGTAATCCATGATACCGAGGTGCCCGGACCGAAACGCTTCTGCCATTGCCTGTGGTACCTGCGCTTCGGCTTCCACCACTTTAGCTCGCATCTCCTGCGTCTTGGCGCGCATTTCCTGCTCGACTGCTACGGCCGCGGCCCGCCGAACCTCGGCTTTGGCCTGAGCGATCCGTTTGTCGGCATCCGCCTGCTCGCTCTGGAGCTTGGCACCGATGTTATCGCCGACATCGACATCGGCGATGTCGATCGAAAGGATTTCAAACGCGGTGTTGCTGTCGAGTCCTTTGGCCAAAACTGCCTTGGAAATACGATCGGGGTTTTCCAGTACGTCTTTGTAGGAATCGGCTGAGCCAATCGCGCTGACAATGCCTTCGCCGACGCGCGCGATAATCGTTTCCTCAGTGGCCCCTCCGACAAATCGATCCAGGTGTGACCGTACCGTCACCCGCGCCTTCACTTTGGCGCCGATTCCGTCCTTGGCCACGCCATCGATGGTCTGGCGGCCCATTGCCGGATTGGGTACGTCTATAACCTTCGGGTTGATGCTCGTCCGGACGGCTTCAAGAACCGTTTTACCGGTTCCTTTTGTCGCTAAATCAATTGCGCACGCCCGATTGAAGTCGAGCGAAATGCCAGCTTTGTCCGCAGCGATGAGCGCCAGCACCACTTGATCGACGCTCCCGCCGGCAAGGTAATGGGCTTCGAGCGGGTCGCTTGGAATTTCCAAGCCGGCTTTCACGGCAGTGATTCGATTATCGACGATGTAACCCACCGGGACCTTACGTAATCGCATGCCTACCATCTTGCCGAGGCTGACTGGTGCATTGGCAATCCGCGCGCGGACCCAGAGGCCGAAGAAATTAAAAAGAACGATGCATAGGACGAATGCGAAAACCGCAACGACCGCGATCACAACCAGATAAAGCGAATCCATGTGAAGAATTTAGCAAAGCGCGGATAGGCGGAAAGCTATTTAGGAAGCAATACCGGAATCGATAGTACTGGTCCGGCAGCCGGAAAGAATTTCCTAATCTCAATTCTCTCCCTGAGGAGAGGAGGCGAACGTCGAACGTCGAACGTCGAACGTCGAACGTCGAACGCCGAACGCGGGATGTGGCATCTGCGGCCCGCCGATGATTAAAACCGGCATCGGCCGGCGGCCTATGCCACAAGATCAGAGTGATCGCAGACGTTGCACAACCCACGTCGAACCTGTAACCGCCAGCCCCCGCAGGTCGCTGTCGTACCGAACCTCGCGTCCGCTCATAATTCCGATTGCAAATCGAGCATAACGTAATACGCATTGCGCCTTGTGAATCCGAAGGATCGGACGAGATGCGCAGTGATCGGCGCTTCGGGGTA
>JBJMXE010000025.1:0-26643 GCA_045809745.1 Chthoniobacterales bacterium
AACGTGGATGATCCGGTCAGCCTCACATCCATCATGCTGGAGCTCACGCGTCTCGCATCCGACATTCCGGTAGTATTTCCGATCCATCCGCGCACCAGGAAAATGTGTGCTCAATTTGGAATTTCGACAGAAGGCGTCACTGGGCTAAAGATACTTCAACCGATTGGCTACCACGATTCGTTATGCCTAACCGAGAATGCGCGGTTCGTCCTGACGGATTCCGGTGGTCTTCAGGAAGAATCAACATTTTTTCGCACTCCTTGTCTTACTCTCCGCCCGAACACGGAACGGCCAGTTACAATTACCGCCGGCAGTAACCGGCTAACCACGGTCGAAGATTTGCGGTCAGACATCGCTCGAGTTGTCGCAGGTCCTGACCGGTTAGGCGACATTCCGCCGCTGTGGGACGGGCGTACTGCTGAGCGCATCGTGGCTGCTCTGGTGCACACCAACGGAGAGATGAGTGGCAACGAAGCGAGCCGAAAAAGAAGTGCGCCGGCGCTGGCATGCTAAACGTAATCTTTACTCTCGATTACGAGATTCACGGGAACGGTGACGGGTCTTCTTATGACCTGATGGTGGAGCCCACGGCCCGCCTGCTGGACCTTTTCGACGAGCACGGCGCCAAGCTGACGGTCATGGCCGACGTAGCCGAGATCCTAAAATTTCGCGAATACCGGGATCGATTTGGACGCGATGATTATCATTATGAAGCGATCCTGGCTCAGCTCAAAGACGCGATCCGGCGCGGCCACGACGTGCAGCTGCATCTGCATTGTTCCTATTTCAACGCACGATACGAAAACGGAAAATGGGCACAGGATTGGACTGAGTACAACTTCGCCGGGTTAAGCGAAGCGCGGATCAGCGAGGTGCTTGGTATTGGGAAGAATTTCCTGGAAGAACAACTTCAAGCGGTCGATCCCGGCTACCGCTGCTACGCATTCCGTGCGGCAAACTGGTCGGTTAGTCCGTCGCGCAATGTGGTGCGCGCGCTGGTGAACAACGGCTTTGAGATCGACACCTCCGTGTTTAAGCACGGCCGAAGAGAAGGCTTGGTAAACTTCGATTACTCGAACGCGCCCAGCAACATCGTGCCTTGGAAAGCTGATGAGAACGACATCTGCCGTGAGAATCCCGAGAGCGGATTACTCGAGGTTCCAATTTACTGCGAACCCAGATCGATCGGCGCATTCATCTCGCTCAATCGGTTCTATCGAGTGCTTTCCAGTAGGTCGCATCGCATGAAACATCATCAGCCAAAACAGGAACTATCAGTCAAGCGACAGGGCCCAGTTCAGAAGGCCATGTCGTTGCTGCGGCCACAGGCATGGAAAGCCGATTTCAACCAGTGCACCGGCAGGCAACTGGTCGGTGCGCTCCGACGCGCTGCATCAAAGCATGACCGCGACGGCGCTGATATTCCGTTCGTCCTGATTGGCCACTCCAAGCTATTCACACGGCAAAATCAACGGTCGTTAGGATCGTTTCTGCGATTTGTTACGGGTGCACCGGATCGTTTTCGATTCGGCACACTACCGAGCTATCATTTAGCCGCTTCTTCGGCTCGACAGGCGCAGTCGTGTGCGATTGCCGCCGCTTAATCAGCATCCGATGCCAAATCCGTCGTACGTCGTCATCACGCCAGTCCGTGATGAAGAAGAACATCTCTCCGCCACGATCGATTCTATGATCCGGCAGACGATTACGCCGCACGCTTGGGTGATCGTAGACGATGGCTCTTCGGATCAAACCGCGTCGGTCGCTGAGCGTGCCGCGCAGAGCGTTCCGTGGATTCACGTAATTCGGCGAGCGAACCGCGGTTTCCGGCAGCCGGGCACCGGTGTGATTGCCGCCTTCACCGAGGGGTATGGCCGAGTCGCCGCACAAAATTGGGATTTCCTCGTAAAGCTCGATGGCGATCTTTCGTTCGATCCGGATTACTTTGAACAATGCTTTGATAGGTTTGCTGAAGACCAAAAGCTTGGCGTTGGAGGGGGCACGATTTGTCAGCGCGCCGCCGCCGAACTGGTGAGTGAAGCACCAGGTGATCCGCTATTTCACGTCCGAGGAGCCACGAAAATTTACAAGCGCGAATGCTGGCAGGCGATTGGCGGATTAATGCAGGCGCCAGGATGGGATACGGTCGACGAATATAAAGCCAACATGCTGGGCTGGAAGACCTACACGTTTCGCGAAATTAAATTGCTCCACCACCGGCATGCCGGTGGTGCGGAAGGAACTTGGAAAAATTGGGTGAAGAATGGGGTAGCGAACTACGTGGCCGGCTACCACCCCCTGTTCATGGCGTGTAAATGCGCCAAACGCGTCGCCCACAAACCTTACCTCATGGCGGCGGCGGGCTTGCTGACGGGTTACCTCGGAGCATGGGTCCGTGGTGTGCCCAAAGTCGACGACCATGAGCTAATTCGATATGTTCGGCGGCAGCAGCTTCGAAGACTTTTCTTCCGTACCAGCCTCTGGGACGTCAATGCGGAAACCACGGTTGTGGGAGTGAAACGGCCCGCGGTTTCGATGGCGCCCACCAAAGCCTAACGATATGTGCGGCATCTGCGGCAGTTTGTATTTCGACCGTGGCCAACCCGCGGGCCGGGGTTTGCTTGAACAGATGACTGGTACCATTGCTCATCGTGGGCCGGATGGGGAAGGCTTCTACGTCTCGGGACCGGTCGCACTAGGACACCGTCGCCTCGCGATCATCGACCTGAACCGCGGTGCCCAACCAATGTGCAACGAAGACCGCACAGTCTGGATCGTTTTTAACGGAGAAATTTACAATTTCAAAGAGCTGACCGCCGATCTTGTCGCCAAAGGTCACAGGTTCTCATCCTCGAGCGACACCGAAACGATCATCCATGCCTATGAAGAGTATGGCGTTGGCTGCCTCGACAAACTGCAGGGCATGTTCACGTTTGCGATATGGGACGAAAAGGACGGCACTCTGTTCCTTGCCCGCGACCGCGTTGGCATCAAACCCCTATACTATTACCAAGACGCCAAGGGATTAATTTTCGGATCGGAGATTAAGGCGATTCTCGCTGATCCGCGCGTTCCCCGAGAGGTCGACCCGGGCGCAATCGACCGATTTCTTAGCTATCTGTACCTTCCGGGAGATAAGACTCTTTTGACTGGAATTCGGAAGCTTGAGCCGGGCCATTACCTTTTGGTTCGAAACGGGCAGACCACGTTGAAGCAGTATTGGGATCTGGAATTCGAAACGGCTTCCCGTTCCTGGCGCAACATCGACGAAGCTGCTGAGGAACTTTGGTCCCTCCTAAAGAACACCGTTCGCGGTTACATGATTAGCGACGTGCCGGTCGGTTTCCTGTTGAGCGGAGGAGTTGATTCGACTGCGTTGTTGAGCTGCGCCGTCAGCGAGACTGACAAACGGATCAGCACCTTCACCATTGGATTCGACGGGCAGGAATTCGCCGACGAACGGCCTTATGCTCGACTCGCTGCAGATCGCTTCGGTACCGACCACCACGAGATCACAATCTCAGCTCAGCAGTTCAGCGACTTTCTCCCCAAATATGTTTCTCACATGGAGGAACCGGTTTGCGAGCCACCTGCCGTGGCACTTTATTATGTGTCCAAGCTAGCCCGGGAATATGTCAAAGTAGTTTTGTCGGGCGAGGGGGGGGACGAAGCGTTTGGCGGCTACCAGAACTATCGGAATCTGTTGTTGGTGGAGCAGGTGAAAGCAGCCGTGGGATCGTGTTCCGGTCTACTCGGCGGAGCGCTCCGACAAGCAAGCCGTTTCTCAGGGTTGCAGCGGTTAGGCAAATACGCGCCGCTGATGACGACGCCGGTGCAGCATTACTACAACAGCCGGGTGTCGTCCCCGTTCAGCTATTTCAACCGGGAAAAGAGTAATCTGTATCGTGAGGACTTCCGGAACCGAGTCAACGGCGGCGGCATCAACGGAACCTTCGAAGATCTGTTTGCTCGGGTGAAGAGCCGCCGGTTGTTGAACCAACTTTTGTACGTCGATACGAAAACATGGCTTCCGGACGATTTGCTGGTCAAAGCGGACAAGATCACGATGGCGAATTCGCTCGAGTTGCGCGTGCCGCTGCTGGATCACAAGGTTCTGGAGTTCGCCGCCAATTTGCCGGTCGATTTCAAGGTTCACCGGTTCCAGTTGAAGCGAGTGCTGAAGAAAGCGTTTGAACGGCACGTCCCGGCGGAAATTCTATCCCGCAAAAAGACCGGATTTCCAGTGCCCTACGCCAAGTGGCTCGCCGGTCCGTTAAGCGACCAGGTGCACGATATCCTGTTCAGTCGAGAGTCACTGGACCGCGGTTACTTCAACAAATCGGCAATTCAGACCCTGATGGATCGTGCCAAAGCTGGTGCGCCCGTGGCCAAAGAAGTTTTTTCGCTGCTGACGCTGGAGCTGTGGCATCGACAATTCATTACTCATTCGCCAACAAATCGCACCGCGGATTCGGCGGCCGTCGCTGCGGCTGTCTCATAGTTCGTTCGCCTAACATGGTATCGTTGCGGAAACCGATCCGGGTGCTGTACAGTTTCCCCCACAAGCTGGGAGGACCTCGTATCTGCGGGATCGCCTGGCATCAGGTGAAGGGCATTCATGATGCCGGTGCTGAAGTCGACGCTTTCCCGGGTGTCCTTTCGCGGCCGGTGCCGGCGGCGGTCAGGGTAAAATCAACTTTAGCAAGAGGTCGCTTCCGAATTCCATACAAGGTGTTGGGACGCGTGCGGGCATGCATGCTTCACGATTACATCGTGGCCCGGCAGCTGAAAAAGCTGCGGCACGAGATTGATGTGATTCACGCATGGCCGCTGGGCGCGCTCCGAACGCTCGAAGCAGCGGCTAAGTACAATATTCCGACCGTACTAGAACGGTGCAACGCTCATACACGGTTCGCGTATGAAGTGGTACAGGAGGAATGCGACCGGTTAGGTGTTCAGTTGCCGCCGGGCCACGAGCACTTCTACGATACGCAAGTCCTAGAACGCGAGGAGGAAGAGTACCGTCTGGCAGACAAGCTCCTTTGCCCTTCTGAGTTTGTCGCAAAAACATTCGTGGAAAAAGGCTTCCCTTCGGACCGCGTGCTACGCCATATATATGGGTTCGATCCCAACGTGTACTACCCGAATGGGCGAACACGGGATCCCGGGGAGGGTTTAAAGGCATTATTTGTCGGCGTATGCGCGGTACGAAAAGGAGTTCACTATGCCTTGGAAGCGTGGTTGCAATCGACGGCCCATCACAAGGGCACTTTTCAGATTGCTGGCGAATTCCTTCCGGCTTACGCCGAGAAGCTCTCTCCCCTCCTTGCCCACCCAAGCGTGAAGGTGCTAGGTCACCGCAATGACGTGCCGCAGCTTATGAGAGACAGCGATGTGTTATTGTTGCCCAGTATCGAAGAAGGCTTCGGTTTAGTGGTGGCTGAAGCGATGGGGAGCGGTTGCGTGCCGTTGATCTCGGATGCCTGCACGGATATTTGCTCTCACATGGAGAACGGCTTGATCCACCGTGCCGGCGACGTGCCAACATTGTCCGAACATCTCACGATGCTCGATCAGAACCGCGACGTGTTGCACAAGTTTTCCGCAGCAGGGTTAGCGGCCTCGCCACAATTTACATGGGACGCCGCCGGCAAGCAGCTGGTCAAAGCCTACGAAGCCGCTCGCAGCGGGTGACGGGATCGACTCCGCATGAACTTCACCGCTGCGATTTGTGTATATAATGCCGAGCAAACGATCAAAGCGGCGGTCGAATCGGTTTTGCGTCAGGAATTACAAGCGATCGAATTTCTAGTTGTTGATGACGGAAGTACCGACGGCACCGTCTCCTTGATCGAATCGTTTGGCCCGCGGGTCACATTGTTGAAGCAACAGCATGGCGGTGTCTCGGATGCGCGTAACAAGGTTTGCAGGGAGGCGCGGGGCGATTTCATCGCTTTTCTGGATTCAGATGATATCTGGCACCCATCTTATCTGCGCGCGCACGCAGCGTTAGCCAGACAATGTAGTGATGCCTCCGCCTTCTTCACCGGCCACGTGAATTTCAGTGGGTGTGATGGATACGCCTGGAACGAGTCCATCAACATCGAACCGCTGGAATATCGCACAATCCCGGCGTCGGAGTTCATCGCCTCGTACAATCGCTGTCCAAGCCCGTTTAATTCGATGAGCTTCTGCTCAATACCAACGGAACTTCTTAGGAAGTTAGGAACGTCACCATTTCCGCCCGAGGTCGGCGGCGTCGAAGATACGTATCTGTTGAATGTTCTGCCGAATCTTGCTCCGGTGGTCGCTTACACACCGGCGCCACTCGTCGCCTATCGAATCTCCGATTCGTCCCTTTCCGCCGACCGGCTCAGAACCATGGGATTGATCGTCGCCGCGTTCGAACTCCTGGCCAAGCGGCGCGATGATCCCCTGGTCCGACGGACTCCACTCAAAACTTTCAACATGGCATTTGCAGCCTGGAGACGGTCTTATGCCAGGTTCCTGCTTGGCGTCGGCCGGATCTTCGAAGCCAGGTCTCAGCTGTGGCGATCTGTTTGTTTTCCAAACAGGTTTGTTTCCGTTGCCAAATCGTTAGTCCTATTGTTGCTAACCTATTTGCCGGGAAGCCTTCATCCGCAATGGCCCAGCCGTTGGCGGCAGGTGGACTGTTAGGGCTCCGCCCGTTTCAATACGGAACCGAAGGGTTCCGCCAGTTATTGTTCGAGATGAGAATCTCCATCGTCATCATCTGTTGGAATGATGCCGCCTACATCATCGACTGCATCGATTCGATCTACCAACACACCAGGAAAACGGCGTTCGACATCATCGTAACCGACAACGGCTCCACTGATGGCTCACTGGAAATGATCCGGAACCGGTTCCCGGAGGTTCGAACGATCGAGAGTTCGATAAATGCCGGTTTCGGTGGAGGCAACAATGCAGGTTTCCGGACCGTTTCCGGCGATTATGTCCTGATCTTGAATCCGGATACGATCATCCACGACGGAGCCATTGATAAATTGGTCGCGTTTGCCGAAACACATCCTGAAGCGGGAGCTTTTGGATGCCGTGTCCTTAATCCTGATGGTTCGTTGCAGGAGACCGCTCAACCCGCACCGACCATAGGGGGTTATCTCATCGCAGCGCTGGGACTTCGCGCTCTCGGCAGGGTGAGTGATTTCTTTTTATCGGATACTTATCCGGGATGGGATGGCCGGCGCGAGAGACCAATCGGCTTTTCCGCTGCATGCATGCTTCTCGTTAGAACAGACCTGTTGAAACGATTGGACGGCTTCGATACACGCTTCCCGCATCAGTTCGAAGACGCCGATTTGTGCCTTCGCATTTGGCAATCGGGTTTTTCCGTTCTGTTCTGTCCGGAGGCGGAGATTACGCACATTGGCGGCCATCGCCGTGGCGGATACCCTCTCGAAGTGTTACTTCAAACCGAACGGAGTAAGTACCGCTACTTTCATAAGCATTTTGGTCTCACCGGAGCGATTCAGATTCGGAGAGTTTCGTTGATCGGCTATGGGCTGCGTTATTTGGCACACCGAATTCAAGTCGGTTTATCTCCCAGCAGGGAACTCCAGCGAAGAGTCGAGATCGAACGAAACATGTTAGACTGGCATCGGCGGTTCGACCCGGCAAAATTCGCGCAGTCAGGTGAAGAACCCCCAATGCCAATGCGTGATCATTCGGCATGTTACCGCACGACCGGCAATGTAGTGTGATTTCAGTGACCGTTCAGGCTTATATCCAATGCACCCGATAGGCGCCCTTCTTCTGCTGACGTTTCTCGGCATGATCCTGGCCGGATCGCGCCGGTCCGCGCTCATCGCGATGATCGCAGGTGTTCTATATCTGACTCAGGGCCAGACGATCGACGTCGGGATTAATTTTTTCGCGGTCAGAATCATGTCGGTTGCGCTCTTTGCGCGGGTGGTCTTTCGCCATGAATACTCATTCGCAAAAATGCACCGGATCGATCGGGCGTTGCTTATCCTGTATTCCTATACTGCTGTGATCGTGATGGTGCGTTCCAACGGAACCGACCTTTCGACGCTGGCTACCGCGATCGATTCGTGTTTGTGCTACTTCGGGTTTCGCGGCGTCATCAAAACCGAAGACGATTTCCGCTGGCTTCTTAAACGAATCGTGTGGCTGCTCATTCCATACGCTTTGCTCGTCGGCATCGAACGGGTGCAGGGCCGCAGCGTATTTATCTTCATGGGTGGAGTCACTGGAGGCTGGACGCGCGAAGGTGTCACCCGCTGCATGGCAGCCTTCCGTTACCCGGTGGCGCTTGGCACTTTTGGCGGCACCTTTCTCGCTCTTTATATCGCTCTTTGGTTTTCGCGGCCGGAACGTCGTTATGCCTATGCCGGCATTGTCCTGAGCCTGTGGTTAGTCTACGCCAGTAATTCGGGCGGCTCGATCACCGCGGCCGGCGTCGCCCTGGTGGCATGGCTTCTCTGGTATATCCGCAAGGACATGCGCAAACTGCGGTGGGGGATCCTGGTGGCGCTCGCCATTATGGCAATGATCATGAAAGCGCCGGTGTGGTACGTCCTCGACCGGATCTCCTTCGGAGGCGATTCATGGCACCGGGCGTATTTAATCGACGTGGCCATGCGCAATATCGGTAAGTGGTGGTTAATTGGAATGGATGCCATCGAAACGGCGAACTGGTTTCCTTACACCGTGAACGGCACGGCGGACATTACCAATGAATATCTGGTGTTCGGTCTCAGTGGCGGGCTGTTAGCCATGGTCTTGTTTGTCATTTTGATATCGCGCGCGTTCGGCAGAGTTGGCGCGACGTTAGGCAGGTTGCGCCGCACCGGCGGCAGCAAGTCGACGGCCTACCTGGTTTGGGGGTTGGGCGTGGTGCTCGGCGTGCATGTGATCACCTGGTTCGGGGTGTCATACTTCGATCAGATGTACGTGGTCTGGCTACTGCAGCTTGCGGCGGTCGTTTCGGTGACGGACAATGTTTGGTTGAGCCGGACCCCGCTGAGTCGGACAGTAGAGCGGGAACCGGTGAGGGTGAGTTCGGCGCATCCGGAGCCGGTAATTGCGTAGGCTGCTGGTTTTTCGGATTGCGGGATAGCGTCAAGCTCAGTTTGTCGGGTATGCCTGATACAATAAACCACACACGGGGGCACGACTGCTGCTCTTCATAATATTTATGGTTATCATCCCCGCCATAACGCGCTATCTGGGCGCCGCTTGTGTTTCTCTGGCCCTCTTTTCCACCGCTTCCGCCGCTACTTACTACATCGACTTCGCTGACGGTTCAGACGGCAATAGCGGTACCTCCAAATCCAGCCCGTGGCAGCGTTGCCCCGGAATGAATGGTTTCAATCATTCCTACATTCATACCCCAGGAGATCGGTTTATTTTCAAAGGTGGGGTCACCTGGACCGGTGTTTTCACCTGGCCGATGAACAATGGCGGCACGGCTGCCGCGCCCGACTATTACGGAACGGACAACAGCTGGTTCGCTGGATCGAGCTTCCGGCGGCCGGTATTCGACTTCCAGTACACAGCGGTAAACGGCGGTGCCGGCATCAGCATAAAGGGGGCATTCAACACCATCGATAATTTCGAATTCACGAGATGGATTGGACTAGGCTATTACGGCGCGGCCCAGATCTACGTGAACACGGGCAACACAAGCGGAAACGGCGGCGTTTTGATTTCGAACTGCCTGTTCCACGACTGGAAGTCTCCGACTGATAGCGTGGACAAAGCAGATTCCGCGGTGCTGGCTTACAACTCAGCGTCGGAAGTCAGCCGTTGCGAGTTCCACCAGGCCGGAATTACCCAAAAAAGCGGGGTCTGTACCTACAATGTCGGTTACATCAATTTTTGCAATTTCCACGACACCACCAACGCGGTGCTGGGTGGCGGAGTCATCCACGACAATGTCATGCACGACATGCCTGCCCCGAGCGATCCAAACACGCACGGCAACGCGATCGAAGTTTTCTCTCCGAGCACAATTTACAATAATCTGATCTACAACTTGGAAGGGCACATCGCGCCAATTCTGATGTACCCGGCTGATGCACCGCCGGATGGGTGGACGAGCAGCTCTTACTGCTACAACAACGTGATCTATAACGTTTCGCAGGGTTCGGGATTCGCCACCGAGAACGGCAAAAACCCCCGTAACATGACGGTCTACCTATTCAACAACACGGTAGCCGGTCCTGGCATCGGAGTTGACGGAACCAATGGCGGCACTGCTCCCTCGTTCAGGTATTTGATGGCTTACGTGCAGAACAACCACTGCATCTCCAATACTGGCACTCCGATCAAAGTGGCGGGAGTGACGAATACCCCTGTCTTCGATCACAATTTGGTGCAGAGCCCGAGCGAGGCTTCGGCCAGCGGCTACACGGCAGCCAACGCGTACAAGCCTTCCAGCGGAAGCGCACCAACGGTGAACGGTGGTGCGACGGTCAGCATGTTCAACTATGATCGCCTCAATGCGGGCAGACCGCAGGGGGGTATTTGGGACATCGGTGCGTACGAATTTGGCGGAGTGCCGGGCGCCACGCCAGTCCCCACAGCAACGCCAGGGCCCAGCAGCACGCCGAGTGGAACAGCTACTCCGGCGCCGACGGCCACTCCGCGCCCGAGCGCGACTCCGGTTCCTACCGCTGCACCGACTGCTACACCTCCGAGTACACCAACGCCGTCCCCGAGTGTTTCGGGCCTAACGTTCGATGCGACAGATGGCGTAATAACCTTTCCGTTCGTGGCGACGAGTGCGGGAATATCGCAGCCGGTCCAGACGACTGATCCAGCTTTAGGTGGGCGTGCTGTTTACACCATCACGATCCCAAGTACCGGCGACTACGGAATCGCCGCGGACGTTATTTGTGGCGGCGATGCTAACAATTCTTTCTTCCTCAATTTTGATGCCGAACCGACTGCACCGCAGATGATTTGGGACGTGAATGCCACGAACGGTGTACAGCAAAGAATCGTCAGCTGGCGTGGAGCAGGCACCGACACCACCAATGAGTTTTCGCCTAAAATCTTTCACCTTTCACAAGGCATTCACCAACTAATCATCCGTGGCCGCGAAAGCAGCGCGGAAATCGATCGAATCTCCTTGGTGAAAGCACCGGCGCCACCTACGAATCTGGCGGTGCAACCATAGTGGCAGGCGATGCTGGCTCGAGCCAGACCAGGTGGCTGTAGCGCGAGCGGGTATAGAACTACTAATCCACCAGAGTAGCCTTACATGAAGGCGCTCCGTCAGTGATCCAATGTTCATCGATTTGTACCGCGCCGCCCAACGGAGCTACGCGAAGGTATTCACTTTTTTGTGTCGCAGCAGCTTTGGCAAGCTTGGGCATGCATCTGTGCTTGTGCCGCCGCTTCGGTTGTGGGGCGAACAAAGGATAGAGATTGGCAGCGGCGTGTTTTTCGGCGCCGACGGCTGGTTGCAGGTGGTGCCGAGCGACGCGCCTCGCGGCAATGAGCCAGTGATATCGATTGGCGATCACACTTCCATCGTTGGAACATGCACGATCACTGCGGTGGAACAGGTCGTGGTCGAACGCAGCGTCCTTATGGCTGGTAACGTTTACATCTCGGATCATGCGCATGCCCACCATTCGCGGACAGAGCCCATTAAGGACCAGGGAGTGACCAATGTGGCTCCCGTCCGCATTTGTGAAGGGGCGTGGTTAGGCCAGAACGTTGTGATCTGTCCGGGAGTGACTGTTGGTAAAAATTCGGTAATCGGCGCGAATTCGGTGGTCCGAAATAATGTTCCTGATTTTTGTGTTTTTGCCGGCGCGCCGGCCAAGTTCATCCGGAAGATCGATGAACGTGCGCCTCGCTCGAAGCAGTTAATGGAGCCGATACTGGCCGAGTCTTAACGCGCGACTTAGCGTTCTATGTGTGGAATAGCAGGGGTGTTGTGGTCGCATGATCGACCCGATGACGCAACGGCCGTGGTCGATCGTATGGTCGGGAGTATCGAGCATCGGGGACCCGACTCGGAGGGGCGATTTAGCACCGACTTCTGTGAGGTCGGATTTCGGCGCCTTTCCATCATAGATCTCGCCGGCGGCGACCAGCCATTATTCAACGAGGACGGCTCAGTGCAATGTTTTCTAAACGGCGAGATTTACAACTATTTGGAACTTCGCAAAGATCTCCAAGGTCGGGGCCACCGGTTCCATACCCGTTCCGACGCCGAAGTGTTGCCGCATCTTTACGAGGAATACGGCACCGACATGTTCCGGCACTTAAACGGAATGTTTGTGACCTGCCTGATCGATCGGCCTAACCGGCAGGTCCTGGTGGCTCGCGATCAGTTTGGCGTCAAACAAGTCTACTTTGCCCTAACCAGCCAGGGGACTGTGTTCGGCAGTGAACTGAAGGCGCTCCTCGCCTCGGGTCTGGTGAAAGCCGAAGTCGAGGAATCGAACGTCCTTGCCTATCTGACGCTGTTTTACTGTCCGGAGCCGGGCACGCTCGTTCGCGGGGTGGAGAAATTATCGCCCGGTTCATGGATGCGTCTGCGGCCCGGGCAACCGAAAGAGGTTCAGCGTTATTACCGGGTTCCGGTCACGCCGGTTAACGTCGCCATCGACCTGGATGCGGCCGCGGCCAAGACCAGGCAACTTTTGTGGGACAGCGTCGCCCTGCAATTGCAGGCGGACGTGCCGGTTGGCATTAGCCTTTCCGGCGGCATCGATTCAAGCGCTCTGGCGTGCGCTGCGGTCTATCAACAGAATCCGGGGACGGATCCCATCGCCCTAACAATCCACTGGCCTGACACGGCCCCGGACGAACTAGCAAGCGCTAAGGAGCTTTGCCTGCACCTGGAACTGCGCCATCAGGTTCTCGAAATCCCAATTACCAATCTTCTCAATGAGCTGGCGCTGCTCGGTTGGATGAGTGACGAGCCAGTCGCCGATCCGGCCATCTACTCGCAGTTTTGTATCGCGCGCGAAGCCGCGAACCACGTCAAAGTGCTGCTCAGCGGCGCGGGCGGGGATGAACTGTTTGGCGGCTACGGATCTTACACGCTGGCGCGGCGATACAGTGCTTACCAGTCTTTGCCGCGCATGCTACAAAAGCAGTTGCGGCCGTTCCTGCAAAGCGATTGGATGAGTGGAGATTCCCTGGATGCGATCGCATCTTACGGCGAGTCGCGCGCGGCCTGGCATCGTTATACAAAAAGTAACCTTACTCGGGAAGAGCGATCGCTCATCGCCCGCCGGTTTGGCCATTCAAGGGACCCGTTCGAAAATATCGATGGGTTGTTCGACAGTTACCGGCAATACGATGATGCGAACCAGCAGATGCTGGTCGATTTCTACACCTATCTGCCGGAACAAATCCTGCCGATGATGGATCGTGCTACGATGGCGGCATCCATCGAAGGCAGAGTGCCCTTTCTGGATCCTGCGCTGGTGGACTTTGCCTTTTCTTTATCGGGCGCGATGAAGCTGGGGTCGCCGGTGGATGGAAAACGAATACTCAAACGGGCGATTGCCGGAGACGTTAGTCCGTCTGTGCTGCACCGAAAGAAAGCGGGTATGCCATCGCCGTTTGTGACTTTCCTGACGAGTCATGTGGATGTCTTGCAGCGCATCATTTTCTCCCGTGACAGTTATGTCCGGAGCGTTCTGCCGGAGCAATGGTTGCGCGGGATCACCGCCAGTTCTCAGCACGCGAGATCGAATTTTCAGGTGCTCTACGCGATTCTAACGCTCGAGATCTGGCACAAACTGTTTCTTCGCGACCGGATCTATTCCAAACCAGAGCTGACCACAGCGGATCTGTTCGAAATTCCGCGGCGGGCAGTTGCCGCCTGAACACGGCGGCGCTCGACTGAAACGTACTGAATGAGATCGGCGGTCATACACCGCCGCTACAGATGACTCCGGTGCTCTTCATCGCCTACCACTTCCCGCCGATAGGCGGGGCTGGGGTTCAGCGATCGGAAAAATTTGTGCAGTATCTGCCCCAGGAAGGGTACTTACCCGTGGTGGTGACCGGACCCGGCCCATCAGCGGGTCATTGGACGCCTAACGATGACCGGTTAGGCGCTGATTTATCCGGCAATATCCGGGTGCTGCGAGCCGCCGGTCCAGTGCCACAACCAAACGGCAGGTGGACGACCAAGCTCTCGCGGTGGACGGCCCGCCCGGATGAATTCTCGCAATGGTGGGTCACAGCCGGTGACAGAGCAGCCACGGAAGCCCTGCACAACGCCGAGTTGATTTTTGCCACCATGTCTCCCTTTTCGACAGCGGAGTTTGCTGCGAGCCTTGCTCAGCGGGCCGGAATCCCGTGGATCGCCGACCTGCGCGACCCGTGGGCGCTCGATGAAATGCAAATCTATCCTTCCGGAATCCACCGAACCATTGAGCGATCCCGGATGAGACGGCTGCTTTCCACCGCCGCCGGCATCGTGATGAACACGCCGGAAGCGACGAATGTCTTGCAGAGCGCGTTTCCGGAATTCAGGAACAAGAAAGTTGCCACCATCACGAATGGCTATGATGCCGTTGATTTCGCCAGGCCGGCAGCTCCGCGGTCTGACCGCAAGTTTCGCATTGTCCATACCGGTTACCTCCATACCGAAATGGGGTTGCAAACCCGCCACCGACGCCGGTTTTACGGGTTGTTAGGCGGGATGGAGACCGGCGTCGACATCGCGACCCGTTCTCACCTGTTTTTGCTTCAGGCGGTCGAGCGATGGACCAGTCGCCGACCGGAAGTGCTGCCCGATCTCGAGATCATGTTCGCGGGAGTGGCTACCGAACGTGACAAAGAGGTGGCTGCTGATTCGGCGGTGGCGAAGTGTGTTCGGTTCACCGGGTATTTGTCTCATACTGATAGCGTCGAACTAGTCAGGAGGGCCGATCTCCTGTTCCTGCCGATGCACAATCTGCCCGCAGGGAAACGCTCCCGCATCGTTCCCGGGAAGACTTACGAGTACATGGCTTCAGGGCGCCCGATTCTTGCTGCCGTCCCTAACGGCGATGCCCGTGATTTTCTCGAAAAATCGGGAACGGCATTGATCTGTCAGCCGGATGATGCGGCTGGCATGGCCGATCAGTTGGACAAAGCCTACTCGGCTTGGAAACAGGGTTCATCACATCCGAATCCGAATTGGGATTTTATCCAGACATTCGAGCGGTCGCGGTTGACTCACCGACTAGCCGAATTCTTCAACGACGTTCTGGCGACGAAGCTAACAGTGGCGGTTTAACCGCCAACGGATCCAAGCAGTGACACCACCCACCGTATCTGTCGTCATTCCGACTTACAATCGGGCCCCGCTAGTCGGCGGCGCGATCGAAAGTGTTTTGGCACAGACTGCACCAGGTGTCGAAGTGATCGTGGTCGACGACGGCTCGACTGACGAGACGGGCAACGCGCTGGTGCAATTCGGTGATCGGATTCGGGTTTTGCGACAGCAAAATGGCGGGGTGAGTGCCGCCCGTAATGCCGGGATCCGAGCTGCTCGCGGAAAATGGATCGCGTTCCTGGATTCGGACGATCGCTGGGAGCCGAGGAAACTCGAGCGGCAGTTAGGGTGTGTCGAAGCGCTCAATGCGGGGCTCTGTTTTACCCGCTGCATAGCGGACGACGGCGAGATGATCCGGGACACGGATAACCTGTCCTTGGTTCACAAAGAGCATGGCTTCTTCTATTTAGAGAACCCGCTGGATTTGCTGGGCCGCAAAGGATGGCACCCGGTTCTGCCGTCCATGATGATCGAGAAGCGGCTCCTGGAGGAGATGGGGCTGTTCGACGAATCGCTGGCCGCGGCCGAAGACACGCTGCTCATTTACCGCCTGGCGTTCGTCTCGCGGTTTGCCTACGTGGACGAACCGCTGGTCACGATTGCCCGGACGCCGGAGGACGGTCTGACCTGTAATTACAATCCTGAGCTCGCGCGGAAACGTCTCATTTCCTATCTCCGAGTTCAGACTGAAGCTTACTTTCGCTTGTTAGACGTGGATCCGGTGCGGGCCCGCTTGCCGCGAAAAGTCATGGGCTATTTCATTGCGCGTCGCGCCGAAATGGCCTGTGGAGCCAGCGAATTCCAGCTGGCGCGAGCCTACGCGCGGGACGGGCTGTTTTATTCGCGCTATGTTCGTAGCCTCATTACCTGCCTCGCGATTTATGTTTGGCCATCGCTGTTTCGACAGCGGTTCCATCGAAAATGGTTCGTCGAACCAATGAAGGTGGTCAGATAATCGACGCACCTTTCAAATGTCTGCTTCCATTCCAGAGGTGAAACGCTTCGGCCGCCATATGCCCGGCGGGTCATCCCAGCTCCACGCCGACAACCGTTCTGATGCACCGACGGCAGATGTCGCGGTGCTTTTCCTAACCAGTTTTCTGCCATACCCGGCTGACCATGGCGGCGCGATGGCGAGGGAAGGGTTCATCCGCGCGATCGCCGGGTCAGCACGCGTGTCGGTGCTGGTGCTAACAAGCATTCGATATGATGACGAACTAGTGCGTGGGGCGGAATCTTATTACCACAAATTCTGTGAATCCTTTGAGTGCCGGCAATTTCCCAGTTTGTCGCCTAACGGATCGTTTGTTTCCAAGGCATGGGATTACCTTACTGGCCAGCCGCGCAATGGTTTCTGGAGCAGGGAAGCGGAAGAGCTTTTCGTTCACCAGGTAAAGACAACCGGCTGCGAGGTCGTCTGGTGCGACTCTGTCTTCAACGCCAAATACCTTCACCGAGCTCAACGAATGAGCTGCCGCACGGTCCTAATGACTCAGAATGTTGAATCCGACCTCGTTCGGCAGGCAGCGGCGAGGCAGCGCGGGCTGCAACGGTTAAAAACTCGGATCGATGCCGTCGATATTGGCCGCCTTGAAAAGTTGGGCGCTCGTTATTCCGACGCGGTGACCGCGATCACCAGCGCGGATCTTCGCTATTACCGAAAATTGAAAGGCACTGGAGCCTCCCTACTAGAGTATTGCTATCCCGCCAGACGTGATGACCTTGATCCGAGCAAAGAAGAGCGAGGAGCAGTTTGTTTCGTCGGTAGCATGCAATGGCAGCCAAATATCCGGGCTGCATTCCATCTGGTTAGGGATATCATGCCGCTGGTCTGGAAATCACGGCCGGATGCGAGATGTTATATCGTTGGCAAGAATCCATCGAAGGAAGTGCTGGAGCTTCAAACGTCCAATGTGATCGTAACCGGCGAAGTCCCCTCGCTTATTGGTTACTACGAACGTGCCGAACTGGTGGTCGCGCCGCTTGAAGAGGGTGGCGGGATCAAGGTCAAAGTGGTGGAAGCGTTGGCGCTCGGGAAAGCCGTGGTTTCGACCAGCATTGGAGCCGCCGGATTAGACGTCGACAATGGAGTTCAGCTTTCGATCGCTGATGACGCGCCCGCATTCGCGGCTGAGATGGTGCGCCTGCTCAATGACGAAGCAGAGCGTCGTCGGATGGCGGTCGCTGCCCGGACATTTGCCAGTGAGCGGCTTTCTCCCGAACACGCTGAGCGCCAGGTGCGTGCGATCCTTAACGAGCTCGGAGTTTTGGGGCCAGGAGGGGCACCCGCTAGTTCTAGCATAGAAACCGCTGACCAGCTGGTATGATGGACCAAACCACGTCCATACATGCCTTATTATAATGAGCGAAACCGCCATCGAGGTAGATAACCTGTCGAAACGGTATGTCATTGGCACTGCTGCCACTCGTGACGGCTTGCGGCACGCCATCGAAAACGTGATCCGCGCACCGTGGTCAGCTTTACGATCGGCCCGCTCGAACGGCAGCAAAGGGGAGGAATTTTGGGCTCTCGATGGCCTCAGCCTCAGTATCAAAACGGGCGAAGTGGTGGGCATCGTGGGGCGCAATGGCGCGGGCAAATCGACTTTCCTGAAGATTATCAGCCGGATTACGGAGCCAACGCGCGGCCGTATACGAATCCGTGGTCGCGTAGCCAGCCTGCTCGAAGTAGGCACCGGATTTCACGCGGAACTCACCGGGCGGGAAAATATTTTTCTGAACGGCGCCATCCTCGGGATGGAGCGGGCCGAGATCAAAAGGAAGTTTGATGAGATCGTCGCCTTTTCCGGCGTCGAAAAATTTATCAACACGCCGGTGAAGCGCTACAGCAGCGGGATGTATGTGCGGCTCGCGTTTGCCGTCGCCGCGCACTTGGAACCGGAGATTCTCATCGTCGATGAAGTTCTGGCCGTTGGTGACGCCGAGTTCCAGAAAAAGTGCCTCGATAAAATGGACGATGTTCGGCAGAGGGGTCGCACAATTTTATTTGTTTCTCACAACATGCAGGCCATCACACGCCTGTGCACCCGCTGTGTATTATTGGAAAAAGGGAAGGTCCGTATGGACGGCATTCCCGAGAGGGTGGCTGCCGCCTATCTTGGTTCGGGCCGAAACACCAACGCCGTTCAGGAATGGGACGATCCGGCAACCGCGCCCGGCGACGAACTCGTTCGCTTGCGCGCAGTTCGGGTCCGAACCGCGCAGGGTGAAGTTTCGGAAACTTTCGATATCCGCGACGCGGTCGGCATTGAAATCGAATACGACGTGTTGCAATCAGGAATCCCACTGCATCCGCATTACGGGGTAACGAACGAAAATGGCGTGTTGTTGTTCGTGCCGCAGGATATCGATCCTGAGTGGCGGGGACGGCCGAGGCCGAGCGGTCGCTACATTAGTACCGGATGGATTCCGGGAAACTTCCTCACTGAAGGCGCATTTTCGATCTGGCCCAGCATTATGACCCTGAGTCCCGAAGCGATCCGGGCCGAGGCGCCGGACGCAGTTCTGTTCCGGGTGGTCGATAACCTCGATGCCAGAGACACGTCACGAGGTGATTATCCGCGCCCGATTCCTGGTCTCGTACGCCCGATGCTTCGGTGGGAAACGCGTTACCTGTCGAAATCTCACGCAGCCTCGTCACCCATAGCTGTCACTGAAGAATCCCCAGTATGAAAGTTGTTATATTAGCAGGCGGCTTCGGCACCCGAATCAGCGAGGAAAGTGCAGTTAGGCCCAAACCGATGATTGAGGTCGGCCATCGTCCGATTCTTTGGCACATCATGAAGATCTATGCGGCTCACGGCCTCAACGAGTTCGTGCTGTGCTGTGGTTATCGGGGCGACGTCATCAAGGATTATTTCGCGAACTACTTTCTGAACCATTCCGATGTCACGTTCGATCTCGGCGCAAATCAGATGGAGATTCACCGCAGCCGCGCCGAACCATGGCGAGTGACGCTGGTCGATACCGGCGACAAAGCAATGACCGGCGGGCGGATTAAGCGCGTCCGATCGTATTTAAACGAAGAATCATTTTGTCTGACCTACGGCGACGGCGTCTCCGACATCAACATCACGGAGCTGATTAAGTTTCACCGGAAGCAGAACAAACTGGCCACACTGACCGCCGTCCAACCTCCAGGACGTTTCGGCGCGTTCACGCTCGAAAAGAAACAGAATGCGATCAGTTCGTTTCGGGAGAAGCCTAACGGCGATGGAGCATGGATCAACGGCGGATTCTTCGTGTTGGAACCGGGAGCGCTGGATTACATCGCGAGCGATGACACGGTGTGGGAAAAGGAGCCAATGGAAGGACTGGCTCACGATGGACAGCTGGTGGCATACCGTCACACCGGTTTTTGGCAGGCCATGGATACGCTGCGCGACCGCATGTATCTGGAAGGGCTCTGGTCCGAAGGCAAAGCGCCTTGGAAAATCTGGAAAGAAGAGCGCTGACGTTCAAACCGCACCGTTGCAATGCAGACACTTGATTTCGCCGTAATCGGTGGCGGCATCGTTGGCTTGTCCAGCGCGCTGGCGTTAGGCCGGCGGTTTCCCGGTGCCAGTATTGTAGTGCTGGAGAAGGAACAATTTTTAGCTGCGCACCAAACCGGCCACAACAGTGGTGTGATCCACTCCGGCATCTACTACAAACCCGGAAGCATGAAGGCACGGTTGGCCCGCCAGGGCAATCGCGCAATGGTGGAATTCTGCATCGAGCATGGCATCCCGCACGACATCTGCGGCAAGATCATTGTCGCGACATCTGAGACTGAACTACCGCGTCTGGAGAACTTGCACGAACGCGCCATCCAAAACGAGGTGGAGATTGAAAAACTCTCGCCAGAACAAGTGCGTGAAATCGAGCCGAACGTGTCCTGCGTAGGTGGTTTGAGAGTGCCGAGCACCGGAATCGTTAGTTACACGTCGGTCTGTCTGAAGTTCAATGAACTGATCCAGGAACAAGGCGGAGAGATTCGCACCGGCTGCCGCGCGGAAAAAATCACTGATGATGGCAGTGCGAAGGTGATCAGCACTTCGGGTGGCGACGTTCGCGCCAGGTTTTTGATTAATTGCGGAGGCTTGCACAGCGACCGGGTCGCCCGAATGAGCGGAGTGGATCCCAAGGCGAAGATTGTGCCGTTCCGCGGCGAATATTACGAACTGGTGCCGGAGCGGCGTCAGCTGGTGAAACATTTGATCTATCCAGTGCCGGATCCCGCGTTCCCTTTCCTGGGCGTGCATTTCACCCGCATGATTGATGGTAGCGTTCATGCCGGGCCGAACGCGGTATTAAGTTTCAAGCGCGAAGGTTATCGCAAACAGGATATTAATATTCGCGATCTGGCTGAGGTGCTCGCTTACAAGGGTTTTTGGAAACTCGCGCGTAAACACGCTCGATCCGGCTGGGATGAAATTGTCAGATCGTTCAGCAAGGCGGCATTTGTTCGCAGTCTCCAGCAGTTGATTCCGAACATTCGGGCTGAGGATCTGATCCCGACTCACGCGGGGGTTCGTGCTCAGGCGTTGCTGGACGACGGCCGATTGGTCGATGATTTCCTGATCGTTCCAGATCACCGGGCGCTCCACGTCTGCAATGCCCCGTCCCCCGCGGCAACGGCTTCCATCGAGATCGGGCAGGCGATTGCGGCGCAGGTGCCGCAGATTGCTCACTCAGTTGCGTTCGCCGCAGCCTAACAATTTATGAAAGTTCTAGTCACCGGCACAGAAGGTTATCTCGGTTCGTTATTGGCGCCCATGTTGTTGCGTCGCGGGGACGATGTTCTCGGCGTCGATACCGGCTTCTATAAAGCGGGGTGGCTTTATAATCCGGCTACGCCGACTCCGCGGACACTGGCCAAGGATGTCCGCAAACTCGAAAAAGCGGATGTCGCGGGTTTCGACGCCATTGTGCATATGGCCGAGCTTTCGAACGACCCAACGGGAGAGCTCGCTCCCCAGATGACGTACGAGATCAACCACAAAGGATCGGTCCGGCTTGCCCAGCTCGCCAAAGACGCAGGGGTTCGACGTTTTATATATATGTCGTCCTGCAGCGTCTATGGAGTAGGGGGTGACACGGACGTCACCGAGGAATCTCCAGTCAATCCGCAAACGGCATACGCGGTATGTAAGACGTTAGTCGAAAAGGATGTTCAGCCGATGGCGACCGACGATTTCTCGCCGGTGTTTTTCCGAAACGCGACCGCGTTTGGAGCCTCACCACGGCAGCGGTTCGATCTGGTCGTCAACAATCTGTGCGGCCTCGCCTGGACGACAAAAACGATACGAATGAGCAGCGATGGTACTCCGTGGCGGCCCCTGGTCCACGGGCTGGATATCGGCCGGGCGATTCTTTGCGCGCTCGATGCGCCAGCCGAAGCGATTCATAACCAGATTTTGAATATTGGCGACTCGAAGCAGAACTACCGGATCCGCGAGGTCGCCGAAATCATTGGCAACGTGTTCGAAGGCTGCGAAGTGAGTTTTGGCACGGTTGGCGCCGATAATCGCAGTTACCGAGTGTCGTTTGCCAAGTTGGAGCGAGTAATGCCCGAATTCCGCTGTGAGTGGAATGTCGAAAGAGGTGTTCGTCAGTTCCGCGCTCTGTTCGAACGAATCAGTCTCACCGACGACATTTTTGAGCATCCCGGATACACTCGACTTAAACAGCTCGAGTATCTGATCAAAACCGGGCAGATCGACCAGGACTTCTATTGGCGGAATGGGTTTTAACCGCTGACTCGCTCATGATTTTTCGTGAAACAAAGCTGGCTGGCGCCTTCGTCGTTGAGCTGGATAAAAAACCCGATGATCGCGGCTTTTTTAGCCGCGCGTTCTGTTCCCGCGAGTTTGCCCAGCACGGTCTGAAATCGCAGGTGGTTCAAGCTAATCTTTCCTACAACCACACCAAAGGCACGGTGAGGGGAATGCACTACCAGGTCGCTCCGGCGACTGAACCCAAATTCATCCGCTGCATTCGGGGAGCGATCTGGGATGTGATCATTGATATGCGGCCGGAGTCGCAAACCTATCTGCAACATTTCGCGATCGAGCTGAGCGCCGATAATCGGACCGCTTTGTATGTCCCGGACATGTTTGCCCATGGCAACCAGGCGCTGACGGACGGCGCGGAATTGTTGTACCTGGTTGGCGAATTCTACACCCCAGGGTACGAGCGCGGTGTGCGTTACAACGATCCCGCCATCGGAATCGAATGGCCGATCCCGGTGACAATTATCAGTGACAAAGACGCCAACTGGCCACTGCTCGAAGTCAAAGCCGAAGCAGACGTCACCCCGGCAGGTCGTTAGGGGAAGCCTGAGCTCAGATGGTCATCGTCGATAATGCATTAAAGGCCCGGGCAGCCGCAGGCAAACCGATCCAGGTTGGCATGATCGGGGCGGGGTTCATGGGCCGCGGTGTGGCCAACCAGATTGTAAACTCGGTTCCGGGGATGCGCCTGGCCGCGATTGCCAATCGGACTCTGGCGCAGGCAACTCGGGCCTACACCGAGGCCGGAGCAGGGGAGTCGAAACATGTCAGGGCGGCGGATCAGCTGGATGAAGCGATCCGGCGCGGACAGTACGCCGTGACGGAAGATCCATCAGTGGTGTGTCAGGCCGACGGCGTTGATGCCATCATCGAAGTCACCGGCGCGGTGGAGTTCGGCGCTCACGCCACGTGGGAGGCCATTGCTCATGGCAAACATGTCATTCTGCTGAACGCTGAGCTCGACGGTACGATCGGTGCAATCCTGAAGGTGCATGCCGACAAGGCGGGGGTGATCGTCAGCGGGTGCGACGGTGATCAACCCGGTGTTCAGATGAATCTGTACCGGTTTGTGAGGTCGATCGGTTTAACGCCGCTGTTATGCGGTAATATCAAAGGCCTGCACGATCCCTACCGAAACCCGACCACGCAGAAGGGGTTCGCCGAAAAATGGGGTCAGGAACCGTCAATGGTGACCAGCTTCGCGGACGGCACAAAAATTTCGTTCGAACAAGCGATCGTGGCCAATGCTACCGGCATGCAGGTCGCTCGACGAGGGATGTTAGGCTACAACTTCGACGGCCACGTGGACGAGCTAACGAAGCATTATGACATCGAAGAGCTCAAGCGGTTAGGCGGAATTGTTGATTATGTGGTTGGGACCAAACCCGGACCCGGTGTGTTCGTCCTGGCCACCCACGACGATCCCAAGCAGCGCCATTATCTCAATTTGTATAAGCTGGGAGAGGGACCTCTCTACAGCTTCTACGTCCCCTACCATCTTTGTCATTTCGAAGCGCCGTTATCCATCGCCCGGGCGGTCTTGTTCGCTGACGCTGTTTTGGCTCCGCTGGCAGGTCCTCGTGTGGAAGTGATCACTGCTGCTAAGATCGATTTGAAACAGGGCCAGACGATTGATGGCCTCGGTGGATACATGACCTACGGATTAGCGGAGAACGCCGCCGTTGTGCAAAAGGAAAACCTTCTGCCGATTGGGCTGGCTGAAGATTGCCGGCTGCTCCGTGATATTCGAAAGGATGAGGTGTTAGGCAGGGCCGATGTGGAACTGCCGGCCGGCCGTCTTTGCGATCGGTTGCGTGCCGAACAGGACGTTCATTTTGCTGAGAATCCCGCCGCTGATAGAGTTAGCCAACTCTGCGCGGTTTCCTAACTAGCACTTAACGAGGTGCTTTGCCGACAGCCCCACTGGCGGTTGCTTTGGAATGGACAGCCGCGTTAGGCAATTTACCAATGAAGATAAAACTTCCCAGCTCCACTGACTCACGAAGATTCGATGCCTTTATCGTAATCGCGGTAGTTGGTTTATTGGGCGCTGGTTTCGCCGCGATCTCGCAAGGCTATTATGAACATGGCGACGAAGGGTTCTATATCGTCGCAGCCCAGCTGGTCGGGCTCGGAAAGCGTCCATACCTGGATTTCTATTTTCAGCATGGCCCGCTTTACCCCTACGCCACCGCCGCCTGGTTTAAGATCTTTGGCAATAGCTGGCGGAGTGCCCATCTGTTGTCTGCATTGTTGAGCTTCCTCTGCGCGGCAATGATGAGCGCCTTCTTTTTCCGCCGTGTTGAACCGCGCGGCTGGCGACTCACCCTCGCAATCCTCGCGCCACTGCTCCTGCTGACCAACGTGCTTACTATTCATTGGGGCGGCCTGATCGAGCCTTTTGCATGGTGTATCGCATTCTTGTTCGCCGAATTTCTGCTGACGCTACGGGCGGTGGAACGTCCCGGGTTCTCCGCAATCTGGGCTGGTTTGCTGTCGGGCCTGGCAGCCTCTGGATACTTGTTAACCGCACCCGCTGCGCCGGTTTTGTTTTTATGGATCGCGACTCATGTCGCTAAAGCCGATCGCATAAAAAAGTGCGTTCAATTTGCGGTTGGGGCCGGGATCGGTCTCCTACCTTTGGCCTTTTTCCTGGCGGTGGCGCCGAGAATAACGCTATCAAACATAGTCGGCTATCATTTTACCGGCCGCTTCACGGCGCCGTCCAGGCCAGATCAGACTTTCATTCCCGCTGTCACTGGATGGCTTCACTCCCCACAGGGGGTATTGCTTGTTCTGCTTGGCGTAGTTGGAGTTGCTTACGTGTTTGGAAAATTTTCAGGAAAGCAATTGGTTAGCGGCCCGTTGCAACTTTCGGCCGTAATAACAGGTTTCATGGCGATTGCTTTCTGTGGCATCCGACCGGCCCCATTCACTCACTACTTCATCCTGGTTGTTCCATTCCTCACCCTCCTTGCTTGCTACGGTGTATATGCCATCGGAACGCGGATCTGCTCAGGTTGGCAGCCAATCGGGCTCATCCTGGTAGTTGTGGGGATATTCGCCTACGAGGCGAAAGCTACCATCCGGGAACAGCTTTCCATTTCGGCTCGGCAAATGAGCTGGCAGGAGAACGAACAGGTCGCAGAGTTAATCAATCGCGTCGTTCCGCGCGATTGTCCTATTTTTGCCGAGGACGGGGCGATTTATGGGGCGGCCAAACGGATTCCGCCTTCCGGTCTGGAAAATAACTATTCATCCTTTCTTCGAGCGGCGCCTGAGACGAACAAAATGCTTCATGTTATTCCACAGCCTGAAATCGATACAATGGTCACAGAGGGCCACTTCTGCGCAGTGGTGACCTGGAGCAGGGAGCGGGCGGAAGCGCTTCGTCTCGGTTCATTGTATAGGTATCATAAGGATTATCCCGTTCACGTGGTATTCTGGGACTGGGCCGATCCACTGCAAAAGCGATGAGTCAACAGAGGCGAATTTACGGGTCCGCCGCTCCAACGAAAGCAGCGGCGGTCAAGTTGGATTCTGTCTAGAGGCAGGCACGGATTACCCTTGCACATTATGTGCTGGGAGTGCGACCGCCCTGTCCCAAGTTGAATCTGAAGCGAACAACCCATTATTTTTATGTGCGGCATCTTTGGTTTCATCTCGCATAAATCGGAGGCGATCCCGGAGAAGGACCGTCTGCGCGAGACCGCAAATCTTTTGCAGCATCGCGGACCTGACGCCCGCGGCTTTCATGTAGAACCCGGGGTGGCTCTGGTGCACACCCGTTTATCTCTGCTCGATCTGACCGAACGCGGAAATCAGCCGTTTTGGGATCCGCAGAAACGTTATGCGCTGATTTACAACGGCGAGATTTACAATTTCAAAGAACTGCGGACCGAACTGGCTGCAGAAGGGGCGCCATTCGAGACCAGCTGCGATACCGAGGTTCTTCTCGAGGCGTTGCTTCGGTGGGGCCCGGACAAGACTCTGCCCAGGCTGGAAGGGATGTTTACCTTCGCACTGTACGACACAACCGAAGCTTCGCTGCTGGTTGCGCGCGATCGCTACGGCATCAAGCCGCTGTTCCTGGTGGACTGCGACAGCCACTTCATTTTCTCGTCCGAGATTCGCGCACTGCGGCCGTGGATGGAGTTCAAGCCCGACGCGGCGGCAATTTCGTCGTTCCTCGGCGGCTTCAGTGGTCCGACCGCGAAAGGCACCTTTCTGGATGAGGTGGAATACCTCGATCCGGGAGCGTTCGTCATTGTCAAAAGACGAGGCACATCGGAGCGGCGGAGGTTCTTTCGGCTAACCGATTTTGTTAACAGGGAGGAGACCGAAGAGCTGGCGCGACTGACCGATGCTCAGCGGATCGATCGGGTGGATGAATTGCTCCACAAAAGCGTTAACGCGCACTTGTTAGCCGATGCGCCGGTCGGATCACTGTGCAGCGGGGGAATCGATTCTTCCATCATCATCGCCATTGCCAAGCGCTACCACAACAATCTCGCCATATTCC
Source organism: Chthoniobacterales bacterium (assembly GCA_045809745.1). Taxonomy (GTDB): domain Bacteria; phylum Verrucomicrobiota; class Verrucomicrobiia; order Chthoniobacterales; family UBA10450; genus DATFCK01. Next base: position 26,621 of record JBJMXE010000025.1, read on the forward strand.
ACGCCAACGTCGTCGGGAAGCTG